>JARRJC010000006.1 GCA_037379885.1 Limibacillus sp. | reverse complement strand
CAAAAAATTTTCTGGGGGCTGGGCTTGGCGGCCTTAGTCATAGGTAGTGCTTGGCTATTCCACGAACCGACCACCCTTCGGGTTTATGGGACCCAATGCGTCCATAGCGCATGGAATCGAGCATAGCGGTTCCCTCACGGTTCCCTCTTTCTGAAGGAATCCGAGAAAGCACACTTATCCTGTTGAAAAGATTGGCGTCCCCAACGGGAGTCGAACCCGTGTCTTCAGCGGGAAAGGCTGATGTCCTAGGCCTCTAGACGATGGGGACGCAGCGCTAGCAAGACCTTGCTTGGGCCGAGTTACTACTGACTTTGGAATGCAAATGCAAGACCCGGCTTGGGGGCCGGCGCCTGCGACAAAGGAACGCCGGATATCTCCTGAATCAGCTTGCGGGTCATGGCGACGGCGAAGCTGTCGTAGTCGTCCGCCGTGATCACGAACGCTCCCGTGCCGCCGATCACGTAGCGCAGATAATAACTGTCCAGAAAGCTGTCCTCGTTCAGGATCGCTAGGCCATTGATGGTGACCCCCGCCGCCACCGCGTCGTCGCGCGAGCGGACCGGAAAACGGCCCTGATTGGCCCGCCCGTCGCCTGAGACGTCGATCACCCGACGCAGCGAGTAGAAGCCGTTCCGGGCAAAGCGGGTCACGCCGTACTCGATCGCCGTGCCGATCGCCGTGCCGCCGCCGACGATGTAGCGCGCCGTCGCCTCCACGGCTTGAGCAAAGGCTTCCGCCTCCTCGGCGTTCCGCACCACGCGCCAGTCGATGGACATGTCCTGCTTGCGGCTGTCGGACCACTGCATCAAGGCGACCGCGATCCCCAGGTCGCCGGCCGCCTGCAGGGCGGCGTGAACGCCGGGGCTGCGAAAGGCCTCGGCGATGCCACGCATTTGCAGGTCGAACTCCTTGTCGTTGACCGACGAAGAGGTGTCGACAGCCAGCAGCAGTTGCAGGTCGACTTCGCGCTGCGCCTTGGCTTCGCTGGAGAGCAGCAGGCCCAGACTCAGACCCAAACCCAACAGCAGCGCCAGTAAGCGCAGCCTCGACAGGCCGCTGATCATTTGATTCGCCATGAGGCGCACTGTATCAGGATCGCTCACGCCTCTGCTGCGTCCTCGACGATGAACTGCACGGCATCGCGCCCCGACCAGTTGTCGGGGCGCAGCTTGCCCGCCACGTGAAAGGCGCGCCCGCCGCCGGTCAGCAGCCCCTGGCCCAAGGCGCTGTCGAGAGCCTTGAAAGCGATGGCCTTCAAGCCCCTGCCATCCGGCCCGATCAGACGGCAGCGGACGTGGTTCTCCCCCACCACCTGCGCCTGCGCAACCTTGACGCCCGGCAGCAGGAAACGCGGCTCGGGGTTGTCCGTGCCGAAGGGCCCCACCTGCTCCAACAGGCGCACCAGTTCCGAGGTCGCCGCACCGGGCTGCAAAAGGCCGTCGAAGCCCATGGCCGGCTGATAGTCCAGCTCCGCCATCTGCTGTCCGAGGCGCCCGGCGAGAAAGGCACGCAGTTCATCGAGCTTCTCTTCGGCGACGGTGATTCCGGCGGCCATGGCGTGGCCGCCGCCATTGACCAGAAGGTCCGCCTGCCGCGCGGCGATGACGCTGGCGCCCAGGTCCACGCCGCGCACCGAACGGCCGGACCCCTTGCCGAGCCCCTGCTCGTCCAAGGCCACCACCAGGGCAGGCAGGTCGTAACGCTCCTTCAAGCGGCTCGCGACAATGCCGATCACGCCTGGGTGCCAGCCGCGTCCGGCGGCAAAGACCAACCCCTCGGGCGCCGGGCCCGCCTCGACGGCGGCAATCGCTTCGTCAAGCACCGCAGCCTCGATCTCCCGCCGTTCCAGATTGAAGGCGTCCAACTGCTCTGCGAGGGCGCGGGCTTCTCCGGGGTCGTCGCTGGTCAGGAGCCGCACGCCGAGATCGGACTTGCCGACCCGCCCGCCGGCGTTGACCCGGGGACCCAGCAGGAAACCGAGGTGATAGGTGCCGGGCCGCTCGTCGATCCCGGCCACGTCGCTCAGGGCCTGCAGACCCGGATTGCGCCGCTGCGCCAGAATCTTCAGCCCCTGCGTCACGAAGCCCCGGTTGAGTCCGCGCAGGGGCACCACGTCGCAAACCGTACCCAGCGCCACGATGTCGAGCCATTGGCGCAGGTCGGGCTCCTTGCGCGTCTCGTTGAAGTAGCCCCGCGCCCTGAGACAGCGGTTGAGCGCCACCAGCAGCAGGAAGGTGACGCCGACCGCCGCCAGATGCCCCTGTCCTGACTCGTCGTCGAGCCGGTTCGGGTTCACCACCGCCACCGCCTCGGGAAGCTTCGGCTCGGCCTTGTGATGGTCCACCACGATGACTTCCAGTCCGGCATCCGCCGCTGCGGCCAGGGGCTCGAAGGAGGTGATCCCGCAGTCCACCGTTATGGCGAGCTTGGCCCCCCGCTCCTTCAGCCCGATCAGGGCGGGCGCGTTCGGCCCGTAGCCTTCGGTGATGCGGTCGGGAATATGCACCAGGGCCCCGGAGCCGAGCGCCCTGAAATAGCGCAGCAGCAGCGCCGAGGAGGTGGCCCCATCCACGTCATAATCGCCGAAGACCGCGATCCCCTCGCCTGCCTCAAGCGCCTCGGCGATACGTTGGGCGGCGGCTTCCGCGCCCTTGAGGCTGGCGGGGTCCGGCAGCAGGTCGCGCAAGGTCGGCGCCAGGAAGCCTTCCGCCTCCTCCAGCGCGACGCCGCGCCCGGTCAAGACGCGTCCGACGATCTCCGGGAGGCCCAGGCTCTGGCTCAACGCCAGCGCGCTGCGGTCGTCCTGGCTGCGCAGCTCCCAACGGCGCCCCCTGAGGGAGCGTTCCACCCCCATCAAGCCGCTGCGCCGTTCCTGCGTTATCGCCGCCAAGGCGACCCCCCTTTCTAAAGTCCGATCATTAAACGTAGACGCCGTACCAGGTCTTCCGGTCGAAGTTGTGCTGCGTTTCGATGACCCGCGAGGTGCCGGTCTTGGAGCGCATCACGATCGAATGGGTCGAGGCGCCACCCGCATAGAGCCTGACGCCCTTCAACATGGCGCCGTCGGTGACGCCGGTCGCGGCGAACATGACGTTGCCGCCTGCAAGGTCGTGGAGACCGTACTTACGGTCCGGGTCTTCGATACCCATGGTGCGGGCGCGGGCGATCTGCTCTTCGTTCTTGAAGATCAGGCGGCCCTGGATCTGACCGCCCATGCAGCGCAGCGCGGCGGCGGCCAGCACGCCTTCAGGCGCCCCGCCCTGCCCCATGTAGATATCGACCGGGGCATCGGCGCGGCTGGTCGCCATGACGGCTGAGACATCGCCGTCGCGGATCAGGACGATGCGCGAGCCGGCGGTGCGCACCTTGTCGATCAGGTCCTGGTGACGCGGCCGGTCCAGAATGCAAACGGCCAGATCCTCAACGCGCATCTTCTTGGCCTGGGCCAGCTCTTTCAGGTTATCCGCCGGCTCGGCGTCCAGGTCCACGACGCCGTCGGGCAGACCGCCGCCGACGGCGATCTTGTCCATGTAGACGTCGGGAGCGTACAGGAAGCCGCCCTTCTCCGCGAAGGCGATGACCGCAAGAGCGTTGTTGTCGCCGCGCGCGGTGATGGTGGTGCCCTCCAGCGGGTCGAGCGCGATGTCCACTTCCGGGCCGCCGCTGCCAACCTTCTCGCCGATGTAGAGCATCGGGGCCTCGTCGCGCTCGCCTTCTCCGATAACGACGGTGCCGTCCATGGGCAGGGAATTCAGCACCTCGCGCATGGCGTTAACCGCAGCCTGATCGGCCGCCTTCTCATCGCCCCGTCCCATCAGGTGAGAGGACGCCAGCGCAGCCGCCTCGGTCACGCGTACGAGGTCCAGCGCCAGATTGCGATCCGTCCAGGTGTTTTCTTCCGACATGGCTTTTCCGCTCACTCCTTGGATGGTGTTCCGGCGTCGCTTCACGGCCCGCCAGTTCTCTCCATAAACTCGGTCTTCTATTCTTACAGCGATTCGATGCGAATGAGGCGCGGCTTCTCAACGACCGCCGCCATGGCCTCGATCCGCTGCAAGGCTTCCATCATGCGCGCCTCCAGCGTTTCGTGCGTGGTGATCACCACCGGCACGCTGTGGGTGTCGCTCTCCGCGCGGCCCCTCTGAACCATCGATTCCACGGAGATTCCGGAATCCCGAAGCGCCGCCGTGACGTCCGCGATCACCCCCGGCTCGTCAAGGCAGGAGAGCCGCAGGTAGTAGGCGCCGTAGTGCTCGCTCATGGGCTTGCTGGGCAGGCGCTTCAGGGCGTCGGCGGGAACGGCGAAGGTCGGCAGGGCCTGTCCGCGCGCCACGTCGATGATGTCGCCGGCAACGGCGGAAGCCGTGGGATGCCCGCCGGCCCCGCGCCCCTCGAAGAGCGTCGTGCCGACGAAGTCGCCCTCGGCGACCACGGCGTTGAAGACGCCGTCGACGCCGGCAATCGGCGCGCGCTTGTCCACGAGGCAGGGGTGGACGCGCTGAAAGACGGCGCCGTCAGCGGACTCCGCGACCCCCAGCAGCTTGATCTTGTAGCCGAGTTCATCGGCAAAGGAGATGTCGACCGCGCCGATCTCCCGGATGCCCTCCAGATAGACCCCATTGAAATCGACCTCGCAGCCGTAGGCGAGCGCGGTCAGCAGCGCGAGCTTGTGCGCGGTGTCGACGCCGTCGACGTCGAAGCTGGGGTCGGCCTCCGCATAGCCCAGCGCCTGCGCTTCGGCCAGCACATCGCCGAAATCGCGGCCGGTCTCGCGCATGGTGGTCAGAATATAGTTGCAAGTGCCGTTCAGGATCCCTGTGATCCGGGCGAAGGAGTTCCCGGCGAGGCCCTCGCGCAGCGCCTTGATCACGGGGATGCCGCCCGCGACCGCCGCTTCGAAGTGCAGGCTTGCGCCGTTGGCCTCGGCCAGACGCGCGAGCGCCGTTCCATGATGGGCGACCAGCGCCTTGTTGGCGGTGACCACCGGCTTTCCGGCGCTCAGCGCCTTTTCCACCAGTGTCTTGGCGACGCCTTCAGAGCCACCGATCAACTCCACCACCAGATCGACCGCATCGTCGTCCACGAGGTCCAGGGGATCGTCGTGCCAGGTCATGCCCTCCAGCGAGACCCCGCGGTCCTTCGAGCGGTCGCGCGCGCTCACGGCCACGACCTTGAGCCGCCGCCCGCTGCGCTGTTCGATCAGGTCACCCTGAGCCTCGATCAGTTCGATCAGCCCGGTGCCCACGGTCCCAAGTCCGGCGATCCCTAGCCGCAAGACCGGCTGGTTCGATGCCTTGGAGGCCTGTTCCGTCATCGCTTCTAACTCCCCACCGATTCTTGCGGTTCTTGTCTGATCTGCGGCCCCTGCCGCAGGAATGCCTTGATGTTGCGGGCCGCCTGGCGGATCCGCTGTTCGTTCTCAACGAGCCCCAAACGCACGAAGCCTTCTCCGTATTCCCCGAACCCGACCCCGGGCGCCACCGCGACCTCGGCCTCGGTCAGCAACCGCTTGGAGAACTCCAGCGAGCCCAGCGCCTCAAAGGCCGGCGGCAGCGGCGCCCAGACGAACATGGTCGCCGGCGGCGCGGGCACCTCCCAACCGGCCGCGCGAAGTCCATCTATCAGGACGTCACGGCGGCTGCGGTAGCGCTGGCGCATCTCCTCCACGCAGTCTTGCGGGCCGTTCAGCGCGGCTGTCGCGGCTACCTGTATCGCGGTGAAGGCGCCGTAGTCGACATAAGATTTCACCCGGGCCAGGGCCGCGATCAACTTCTTGTTGCCCGCCGCGAAGCCGACGCGCCAGCCCGGCATGGAGTAGGTCTTCGACAGCGAGGTGAACTCCACCGCCACTTCGCGCGCGCCCGGCACCTGAAGGATGGAGGGCGGCGGCTCCCCCTCGAAGTAAACCTCCGAGTAGGCGAGATCGGATATGATGTAGACGCCCTGCTTGCGGCAGAACTCCACGATCTCCTCATAGAACGCCAAGTCCACGACCTGGGCCGTGGGATTGGCGGGGTAGTTCAGAACAACCGCCAAGGGCTTGGGTACGGAATGATGCAGGGCGCGCTCCAACTGGGAGAGGATCGTGCCGCTGTCGCCCAGATGGAACTGCCGGATCGACGCGCCCGCGATGATGAAGCCGAAGGCGTGGATCGGATAGCTGGGGCTGGGCACCAGGATGACGTCACCCGGCGAGGTGATCGCCTGGGCCAGATTCGCCAGGCCCTCCTTGGAACCCAAGGTCACGATGACCTCGTCCTCCGGATCCAGTTCCACGCCGAAACGCCGGCCGTAGTAGGCCGCGTGCGCCCGGCGGAGCCCCGGGATGCCGCGCGACGTTGAATAGCGGTGGATACGGGGATTGTTCACCGCCTCGACCAGCTTTTCCGTCACGTGGGCCGGCGGCGGCTGATCGGGGTTGCCCATGCCGAAGTCGATGATGTCCGCGCCGCGCGCCCGCGCTTCGGCCTTCAGCTTGTTGACCTCCGCGAAGACGTAAGGCGGCAGGCGCTTGATGCGATGGAATTCCTCGGTCATCGACCCTGTCCAACAAGGCGTGCCGGATTGCTCCGGAGCAAACGCTCGATAAGGGGGCCGTTCTAGCGGCTCGCTTGGCCGATATCCAGGAAGATTTCCGCGCGCGGACCCAAGGTGTCGCCGCCGAAGTGACGCGGGTCCGCGCCGACGGCCTGGGTCACCAGCGAAGCAGCGGGAACCCCAAGCCGCTTCAAGGTAGCCGCCACCGCTTCGGCGCGCTCGGCCGACAGGCTGAAGGCTCTCAGCGCGTCGCGGCCTTCACTGCCGCCTGCGTAGCCGACGATCCGGATCGCGCCGCCCAGCGCCGACTGGGCGACGGCCATGCGCTCCAGGTCCGCCCGCGCGGTGGCGGAGAGGCCCGTACGGCCCTCTTCAAACTGCACCATCAAGGCCGGCCCCGGACCAAGGTTGATGCCCTCCGTGCCCGGCGGCGGCGGCTGGCTGCTGCGCCTCAGGGGCTCGGTCGAGTAGTTTGCCTGGGCGTAATCGCCGGACAGCGCTTCCTCCAGCGCCTGCCGCTCGCTGAAGCTGGTGATCGGCGCGGGCCGGGCCGGGACGATCGACAGGTTCGGGTAGCTGCCGTCGCCCTCGTCGGGCGGCGGGACGATCCGCGTGTTCTCTTCGACCTGATCGTCGTCCAGCGCCTGCGTCGGGTCCAGGGAATCGGGCAGGCTGGAACAGCCCCCGGCGGCCAGCAAAAGCAAGGCTGCGGCAATCGCGGTCAGGCCCGATCGTTTCTCTATCTGCATCCCAAGCAAGCCGTTCTCTTTCCAGCCGTCGATTCGGGTTCTCAGCATAGGTGCGGCCCATCCCCCGCGCAACAGCATGCGCGGGACCGGTGGCGGGCGGGCGGCGGGCGGGCGCCAACAGGCCCAAAGACTGGTTTTCCCTAGCCAAAGCAGGGAATTTTCGTTAGACAAGGCGCCAATCTGTTGCAGTGCAATATCACAGCGACCATGTAACCGGAATACCAAGGTCCGATACAGCGGCGACCCGCTGCGCCCAGCGCGCGGGCCCGCGGAAAAGAAGGACCTGTAAAGAGGGACCCAAGGAAGGAAAGATGGCAGACAAACAGCAGGACCAATCGCCCGACGTGCAGTTTCCCGACCCGGTCGAGTTCTCCAAGACCATGGCCGGTATCGCCGAACAGAGCCAGCGGCTGGTCAGCGACTTCCTTTCCCGCCAGCAGAGCGAAGGCGGCTCCGGCAGCCAGTCGCTCGACCCGCTGAACATCGGCGGCGCCTTCTTCGAGATGACCACGCGCATGATGCGCGACCCCTCCAAGCTGATACAGGCGCAGATGGGCCTCTGGCAGGACTACATGCGCCTCTGGCAGGCCACCACGCAGCGCATGCTGGGCGGCGAGGCCGAGTCCGTGGCCGAGCCCGCGCGCGACGACCGCCGCTTCAAGGACCCGGCTTGGGAGGAGCACGAGCTCTTCGACTTCATCAAGCAGTCCTACCTGCTCTCCGCGCGCTACATGCAGAACACCGTGCGCGACGTCGAGGGCCTGGACGACAAGACCGCCCAGAAGGTGGATTTCTATACGCGCCAGTTCGTCGACGCCATGGCGCCCTCCAACTTCGTGATGACCAACCCCGAAGTGCTGCGCACCACGGTGGAAAGCGGCGGAGAGAACCTGGTCAAGGGCCTGCAGAACCTTCTTGAGGACATGGAGAAGGGCAAGGGCAACCTGAAGATCCGGATGGTCGACGATACGGCCTTCCAGCTCGGCGAGAACATCGCGATCACGCCCGGCAAGGTGATCTTCCAGAACGACCTGATGCAGCTGATCCAGTACGCGCCACAGACCGAGCAGGTCTATAAGCGCCCGCTGCTGATCATCCCGCCCTGGATCAACAAGTTCTACATCCTCGATCTGCGGGAGAAGAACTCCTTCGTGAAGTGGGCGGTCGAGCAGGGTTTCACCGTCTTCATGATCTCCTGGGCGAATCCGGACGAGAAGCTGGCCCGCAAGTCCTTCGAGGACTACATGGTCGAAGGGCCGCTGGCGGCGCTGGAAGCCGTGGAGCAGGCGACCGGCGAGAAGGACCCCAACGTCATCGGCTATTGCCTGGGCGGCACGCTCCTGGCCTCGACCCTGGCCGTGATGTCCGAGAAGGGCGACGACCGCGTCAACTCCGCGACCTTCTTCACCACCCTGACCGATTTCGAAGAGCCCGGCGAGCTCGGCGTCTTCATCGACGAGGAGCAGCTCTCGGCCCTCGAAGAGACCATGAACAAGAAGGGCTACCTCGAAGGCGCCGAGATGGCGACCACCTTCAACATGCTGCGCGCCAACGACCTGATCTGGTCCTTCGTGGTCAACAACTACCTGCTGGGCAAGGACCCCTTCCCCTTCGACCTGCTCTATTGGAACTCCGATTCCACGCGCATGCCGGCGGTGATGCACTCCTTCTATCTGCGCAACATGTACCTTGAGAACAAGCTGCGCGAGCCGGGCGGCATCACGCTTCTGGATACGCCCGTGGACCTGCGCAAGATCAAGACGCCGATCTTCATGGTCTCCGCGCGCGAGGATCACATCGCGCCCTGGACCTCGACCTATGCGCTGACCCAGATGGTCTCCGGTCCCAAGAAGTTCGTGCTGGCGGCCTCCGGCCACATCGCGGGCGTGGTGAACCCGCCCGCGGCCAACAAGTACTGCTACTGGACCAGCAGCCGCACCACGGCCAAGGACCCCGACACCTGGCTCAAGAACGCCACCCAGAAGGATGGCTCCTGGTGGCCGGAATGGGCGGACTGGGTCGGCAAGAAGTCCGGCGCCAAGGTGCCCGCGCGCACGCCCGGCGACGGCAAGCTGAAGCCGATCGAGGACGCACCGGGCAGCTACGTGAAGGTGAAGGCCCAGGATTAAGCATCCCGAACCCATCAAGGGCGACCCCGGCAAAAGGGCCCGCGGCTGAAAAGCCGCCGGGCCCTTTGCTTTTGCTGGCGCATCAGGCGGTAGCCTGTAGTCTTACGGGCGAGCGCTCCCGCAACTGACCGGAACGAGTCGAAGAACCTTGGGTCCGATCCTCCTCGCCTTTGCCGTCGCCGCCAATGCCGCCGCGGCCATGATCCTGGAAATCGCCGCGGGGCGGCTTCTCGCCCCCTACTTCGGCATGTCGCTCTACAGCTGGACCACGGTCATCGGGGTGGTGTTGGCGGGCCTGACCCTCGGGCATTGGCTCGGCGGCTATCTGGCCGCCGCCGAGGGGCGGGCCCTGACCCGGCGGCTTTCGCTCTGCTTCTGGGCCGGTGCGGCAACCTCGGCGCTGGTTCTGCCGGTTCTGTCCTTGCTGGTCGGCGGGACCGGCTTGCGGGACCTGCCACCCGCGCCCGCCATCGCGATCTCCGGCTTCGCCGCCTTCTTCCTGCCCAGCCTGCTGGCCGGGCTCGTCCAGCCCATGGCCACCAAGGCTGCGTTGGAGATGCTTGGCGCAGATGCCGATGGCCGCGCCACGGGGCGCGTCCTGGGCCGGATGCTGGCCATGGGCGCGCTGGGTTCCATCCTCGGCACCTTCCTCGCGGGGTTCGTCCTGATCTCCTATATCGGGTCCAGCGGCACGGTCTGGCTGGTCGCCGGGATCAATGCCGTGCTGGGTGCGCTTTTCCTGCCGCCCCTGGCGCGCTTGCTGGGTCTGGCCGGCAGCGCCGGGGCGCTCGCCCTGTTCCTGCTCACGCCGCTCGGCGGCGCGGCCTTCCAATCGCCCTGCGATGAGGAGAGTCAGTACTTCTGCATCCAGATCGACCCCGCCGATAACATGACCGGAAGCCCCTCGCGCCTCATGGCGCTCGACCACCTCGTGCACTCGATCAACGACCGCGACGAGCCTCAGTTGCTGGTGAGCCCCTATCTGCATCTGGTGGACGAGATCGTCTTGCGGCTCTTCCCAAAGGGGCCGGAGAACGCATTCTTCGTGGGCGGCGGAGGCTTCACCCTGCCACGCGCCTGGCAGGACCGTTGGCCCGGCAGGCCCCTGACGGTGGCGGAGATCGACCCGGCCGTGACCGCCGCGGCGGAGGCCTCGCTCTGGTTCCAGGCGGCCCCGGATACCGAGGTCGTCGCCCGAGACGCCCGCGTCGCCCTCGCCCGCTCCGCCCAGCGCTATGACGTGATCTTCGGCGACGCCTTCAAGGACATCGCCATCCCCGCCCATCTGGTGACCCGCGAGTTCCACGATCTGGTGGCCGCGCACCTGACGGACGGCGGGTTCTACGCCCTCAACCTCGTGGACAATCCGCAGGAGCCGCGCCTGCTCTCCTCCATGGTGCTGACGCTCTATCAGAGCTTTGAGACGGTCGAGGTCTGGGTGGCCCCGGACGACATCGCCGGGGCGCGGCGCGCAACCTTCATTCTCTTCGCCTCCAACAGGCCGAGCGGCCTGCCGAACCACCTGCGGTCGGCCCAGGGTTACGAGCGACGCTGGGCTCAGATCGAACTGTCGCGCTTGCCTCTCGAGGAGATGGGCGTCTTGCTCACCGACGATTTCACGCCGGTCGACCGGCTGTTGTCGGAACTCTGGCTCGAAGGCGAATAGCCGAAAGAGGCGTCAGCCGCCGCGCTTGTGTTGCTGACCGAGGTTGACGTAACCCTCGACCGACTTGGGGAAGAAGGCGCGTTCCGCTTCGTTCAGGTCGCGGGCGTACTTGGCGGGGCTACCGGTCCAAAGCTGGCCGCTCTCCACCCGCTTGCGCGGCGTCACCACCGCGCCGGCCGCGACCATGGCGCCGCCTTCCACGAGCGCTTCGTCCATCACCACCGAGCGCATGCCGATGAAGCACCCGCTCTCCAGCGTGCAGGCGTGCAGCAGCGCCATGTGGCCGATGGTGATGTCGTCCCCGATATGGGTCGGCACGCCGCCCCCGGTCTCGCGGTAGTCGCCGCTGCGGTCCTGATTGCAGTGGATGACCGTGCCGTCCTGGATGTTGGTGCGCGCGCCGATGCGGATGCTGTTGACGTCACCACGGATCACGCAGCCATACCAGACGGAGGATTCGGGGCCGATCTCCACGTCGCCGATGACGACCGCGTCGTCGGCGATGAAGGCGCTCTCGTGGATTCTGGGCGTCACTCCGCGGAATGTCTTGATCAGTCCGGCCATGGCGGTGTCTCTTTCCCCCTGCTGCTGATGATGCCCAATCGGGCTCGGCGGCTAAGGCTTTGCCGCCCCTGATGGATTGCTGTATTTAGGGGAAGCAAGCGCCGGAACGCAAGGAAAGGGAGGCAAAAGCCCCATGCGCGCCATCTTCGTCATGGTGAAATGCGACCTGGGCCGCGCCTATGACGTGGCCGCCGATGCGGTGGACACGCTGGAGGAGGTGTCGGAGGTCTATTCGACGTCAGGCCAGTACGATCTGCTGATCAAGTGCTACTTGCCGGAAGACTCCGATATCGGCCACTTCGTGACCGACAAGCTCCAGACCCTGGACGGCGTGCGCGACACCTTCACGCTCATCACCTTCAAAGCCTTCGCCTAGGGACGCCTAGGCGCCCTCCTTGAAGCACCAGTAGCGATCCGTATCCAGGCCGGTGATCTTTCCCGTGCGGGAATAGAGCTCTTGGTAGCGCCCCCTGAATTCATCGTATTCCTCTTTGGTCAGGGAGTTCTCCGTTTTCGATACATTCTTCAGGTCGTGGATCTTTGGGGCCTTCAAGGGAAGGCCGAGATAAGCGCCCAGTTCCTCGCGCGTCCGGTCGCTGAAGAGACGCTCGAAGAGATCGATGTAGACACCCTCCTCGCCGAAGACCGATCTGGCCCGCTTCACGATTTCCGGATAGTCGGCCCGCAAGAAATCTCCGGGCTTCAACTGGTTGGCCTTCATGGCAGCCAGTTCTTGATCCCTGGTCGGCGTCACCCCTTTCTTCTTGAAGGTCATCCGGACCATGGACTGCAGACGATAGACAGGGTCGCGCATCAAAAGCAGAGGACGCACCGCTATGGAGCGCTCTTCGAACCCGTCCTTGATGAGCTTTAGCACCTGGACCGGCAAGGCCGAGTAGGCCGGAGTCATGTCGCCGGTCAAACGGATGCCGGGTTTGGACAAACGGCCGGTGAAGTAGTCGAAGTAGGATTCCGGGTTCACCATGAAGTTCACCCGCTGGATGACCCGGTATCTGATTTTCGCCGGCTGCTGTTGCACATCGTCCAGCAAGCGCTGAATCGCCGCCTCCTTGCCCTTGGACCAGGGCTTCACATGGACGCAATCGAAGATGTGATACTCCTTGGCGAACCCGAAATCGGCGAAGCGGTGGCTGTTCAGGTAGTCATGGAGCCATGTCGTCCCGCACTTCTGCGATCCGAGACAGAGCACGAAGGTCTTATCCCCCGACGCGGCTTCTTTCAGATTGCGGGAGCGGCCAAGTAACATGAAAGGTTTCCGATCCAACCGGGCAGAGGACTGCGCCCACCGAAAGCGCCCCCTGTCGAGCAAGTAACGCGGGTCGAGTTGCGGGAAAACCGTAGCATCAAGGAACCGGGCATACACGAAAAAGGGCCGCTCCGGAGAGCGGCCCTGTCGTCTTCGCGTCTTTCAGCTTGCTGCTTAACGCTTGGAGAACTGGAAGGAACGGCGGGCCTTGGCGCGGCCGTACTTCTTGCGCTCCACCGCGCGGCTGTCGCGGGTCAGGAAGCCTTCCTTCTTGAGCACGGCGCGCAGCTCCGGCTCATAGCGCATCAGCGCCTGGGAAATTCCGTGGCGAACGGCGCCGGCCTGACCGGAAAGTCCGCCGCCCGTGACCGTGCAGACCACGTCGTACTGGTCGCTGCGGCCCGCCACCTGGAAAGGCTGGCTGATCATCATGCGCAGCACCGGGCGGGCGAAGAAGACCGTCTGGTCCTTGCCGTTGACGGTGACCTTGCCGCTGCCCGGCTTGATCCAGACGCGGGCGATGGCGTTCTTGCGGCGGCCGGTCGCATAGGCGCGGCCCTGGGCGTCGATGATCTGCTCGCGCAGTTCGCCCTCGCCGGAAACGGCGCCGGTGGCGTCGCCCAGATCGGAGAGGTCATTGAGGGTCTGTTCCTCGGCCATGATCAGGCGCTCCTCTTGTTCTTCACGTTGCGGGCGGCGAGGTCCAGGACCTCGGGCTGCTGCGCTTCATGGGGATGCTCGGTGCCGGCGTAGACCCGCAGGTTCTTCATCTGCTGACGGCCGAGCGGGCCCTTGGGCAGCATGCGCTCGACGGCCTTCATCACCACGCGCTCGGGATGCGCGCCATCGAGGATCTGCTCCATGGAGCGCTCCTTGATGCCGCCCGGATGGCCGGTGTGCCAGTAGAACTTCTTGTCGGTCAGCTTGTTGCCGGTCAGCTTGACCTTTTCGGCGTTGACCACGACGACGTTGTCGCCGCAATCCACATGCGGAGTGAAGCTGGGCTTGTGCTTACCGCGCAGGATCACGGCGACCTGCGTGGCCAGACGCCCGAGAACGATATCCTCGGCGTCGACGAGCACCCACTTCTTCTCTACCTCGGCCGGCTTGGCGGAGTAGGTTTTCATGGTTCTTGCTCCTTGGAAGACCGCTCCTCAGGCAGCAGCGCCGCCGCCCCTTCGGAACCTTCAAAAACATCAGGGAGCGGGCCTTCCGGTCCGCTCCGTTGGATGCGCTGTTTAAAGAAGCGCCATCCCTCTGTCAACGGAATTTAGCGCCGAAAAAGAGTAACTTATCAATGGGGTATCTTATTACCCCACATTATCGCTGTTCGCTCGGCGGAATGGAATAGGTCCCGGTGGCATGGGCGACCAGGTGCTGCTCGTCCGCGCCTTCGGAGCGCAGGTGCACCTCCCCCACCGCCAAGCGCTGGCCCAGCTTCATCAGCCGCGCCTCGGCCAGGATGTCGCCGGGCTTGGGGCGCCGCAGGAAGTTGATCGAAAGGTTGGTGGTCACCGCCAGCTCGACCCGTCCGATCGCAGACATCACGGCCACGTAGAGCGCAAAATCGGCGACCGTCATCATGGAGGGGCCGGAAATGGTGCCCCCGGGCCTAAGATGCAGATCCTGGTGCGGCAGGCGCACGCGGCACCAGCCCTCCCCGATCTCCTCGGTCTCCAGATTCAGTTGGACCGCCCAGGGCAGCTCCGTCCCGATGATCTCCGCGACCTCTTCCTTGGTGATCTTGACCAACGCCTGCCTCCCGTTGAACCGCCGGACCCTTTCCCCGGAGGGGCTATCCTGATACCCCTTGAAAGCGCCATTGCCTAGGGTCCAAATCGAGAGTCTGTTTTGAACGAGGAGGCACCATGACCGATCAGCTGCTGAACCGCGAGGATCGCGAGGGCGTCGCCTGGCTGACCTTGAACCGCCCGCAGGCCTACAACGCGCTGTCCCTCGGGCTTATGGAGACCGTCAGTGACGAGCTCGATAAGATCGCCGGCGACCGCTCGGTCCGCGCCGTCGTGATCGCGGGCGCCGGCAAGGGCTTTTGCGCGGGCCACGACCTGAAGGAGCTGCGCGGAACCCCGACCAAGGCCTTCTATCAGGAGACCTTCAAGGCCTGCAGCCGCATGATGCTGACTGTCGTGCGCCAGCCCCAGCCGGTAATCGCCCGGGTGCATGGCATCGCCACGGCCGCCGGATGCCAACTGCTGGCGAGCTGCGATCTGGCGGCGGCCAGCAAGACGGCGCGCTTCGGCACGCCGGGCGTCAACATCGGCCTGTTCTGCTCCACGCCCATGGTCGCCCTTTCCCGCAACGTCGGGCGCAAGCAGGCCATGCAGATGCTGCTGACGGGCGAGATGATCGACGCCGAGACCGCGCTTTCCTTCGGCCTGATCAACCAAGCGGTGCCGGAAGAAGACCTGGACGGCGCGGTCGAGGCCTGGGCGGATAAGGTGAAATCCAAGTCCTCCCATGTCCTGAAGATCGGCAAGGAGGCCTTTTACCGGCAAGCGGAGATGGACCTGGAGGACGCCTACGCCTATACCGCTCAGGTCATGGTCGAGAACATGCTCGCCAAGGACGCCGAGGAAGGCATCGACGCCTTCATCGAGAAACGCAAACCCCAGTGGCAGGACGCCTGAGCGCGGCCCCGAAGAAGGCATTCATGAGCCAGACGCCCCTCACCTATCGCAACGGCGATATCCTGAACATTCTGCGGGAGACCAAGACCATCGCGATGGTCGGTGCCTCCTCCCGCTGGTCCAGGCCCTCCTACTTCGCCATGAAGTACCTTCAAGGGAAGGGCTACCGGGTGATCCCGATCAACCCGCGTGAAGCGGGCGAGGAGATCCTCGGCGAGACGGTCTACGCCAGCCTCGCCGAGGCGCCCGGCCCTTTCGAGATGGTGGACATCTTCCGCAATTCGGAAGCCGCCGGTCCGGTCACCGACGAAGCCATCGCCCTGGCCAAAGAGAAGGGCATCAAGGTGATCTGGATGCAGCTCACCGTGCGCAATGACGAGGCGGCGGCGCGGGCCGAGGCCGCCGGCCTGAAGGTGGTGATGGACCGCTGCCCCAAGATCGAATGGGGCAGGCTCAATACGGAGCTTTCCTGGGGCGGTTTCAATTCCCGGGTGATCACGGCCAAACGGCGGAAGGTGTAAACGCGATGAGCGGACAGGACGACAACAAGCGCCCGGAGCCCGAGTTCGGGTTCGAGACCCGGATGATCCATGCGGGCAGCCAGCCCGAGCCGATCACCGGCGCGCGCCAGACGCCGATCTTCATGAACACCTCCTATGTTTTTCACGACGCCGATCACGCCGCCTCGCTCTTCAACCTGCAGGCTTTCGGTTTCCTCTATTCGCGTCTGACAAACCCCACCGTGGCGGTCCTGGAGGAGCGCATCGCGAGCCTGGAGGACGGGCGCGGATCGACCTGCACGGCGTCGGGCCACGCCGCCCAGCAGCTGGCCCTCTTCACCCTCATGGAGCCGGGCGACCGCTTCATCTCGGCAACCCGGCTCTACGGCGGCTCCATCACCCAGTTCGGCAAGACCTTCAAGAAATTCGACTGGCACTGCGACTTCGTGGACGTGGACGAGCCCGAGGAGGTGCGCAAGGCGCTGACCCCCAAGACCAAGGCGATCTTCGTCGAGTCCCTGGCCAACCCGGGCGGCGTCATCTCCGATCTGGAGACGCTGGGCAAGATCGCGGAGGAAGCGGAGATACCTCTGATCGTGGACAACACCATGGCCACGCCCTACCTCTGCCGTCCCTTCGAGTGGGGCGCCAGCCTGATCACCCACTCCACCACCAAGTTCCTGTCAGGACACGGCACGGCGATGGGCGGCGCGGTGGTCGACAGCGGCTTCTTCGACTGGGGCAAGCCTCATCTTCTACGAGACCTTCGGCGACATGGCCTTCACCATGCACACGCATGCCGTGGGGCTGCGCGACCTGGGCGCCACGCTGTCGCCCATGAACGCCTTCGAGACGCTTCTGGGGATCGAGACGCTGGCTCTCCGCATGGACCGGCACTGCGCCAATGCGCAGAAGGTGGCCGAGTTCCTCGAGCAGCACGAGGCGGTTGCCTGGGTGTCCTATGCCGGCCTGAAATCCAGCCCCTATAACGCGCTGGCGAAGAAGTACATGCCCAAGGGCGCCGGCTCGGTCTTCACCTTCGGCCTGAAAGGCGGCTACGAAGCCGGGCTGAAGCTGGTGGAGAGCGTCAACCTCTTCAGCCACCTCGCCAACATCGGCGACACGCGCTCGCTGATCCTGCACCCGGCATCGACCACCCACCGGCAGCTGACGGACGAGCAGCGCGACGCGGCGGGCGCCGGCAACGACGTGATCCGTCTCTCCATCGGGCTGGAGACCGTCGAGGACCTGATCGCCGACCTGGATAGGTCCCTGGCCCAAGCGACGAAGTCTTAGTCCGGGCGAGAAGGCCGCAGGCCCCTACTCCGCCGGCTGGGCGGCCGGTGCTGCTTGGCGGTCCCGACGGTCCGGGATGAAGCTGGAGGCCAGGAAGGCGACAGCCATCGCCATGGTGGCGAAGAGGAAGACCCAGGTGAACTCACCCGTGTTTCCCTGCACCGCGGCGACCAGCTTCACGGCCAGCGGGCCGGCGGAAAAGGCGAGGACGAACTTGGCGCCGTAGGCGAGAGAGCGATGCTTCTGCGGCGTGAAGCGCGCGAGCAGCATGTTCTCCGCGGGCAGGACCGAGGCGTTCAGGAAGATCGCGCCCAGCGCCCCCAGCACCAGCGGCAGACCCAGCGAATAGGCGACCAGCATGTAGCAGGGAACCTGGAGCAGAAGGCCGGTCAGGTAGAGCCGCTTGACGTTGACCCGGTCGGCGATGCGGCCACCGAAGTACTGCATGGCGCCGCCCACCGTGTAGAGCGCGGCCACCAGCGCGCCGACGCCCAGAGCTCCCTCACCCAGGTACTGGCCCAAGCGCAGATCGAAGAGCTTGGGCAGCGAAGACTGCGTCGCCTGGAACACCAGACCGATGCAGAACATGGAGAGCATCAGGAGCAGGAAGGCGCGAATGCGGTCGGAGCGGCTGGAAGGCTGCTCGGGCGCCTGATCCACCGCCTCGTCCCGGACCCGGCCGCTCGCCAGGCAGTAGAGGAGCGCAAAGCCGGTCAGAAGCGACACAATGCCCGGCACGATGAAGGCCGCACGCCAGCCGAAGCCGTCGATCAGCGCGCCGGCCACCAGCGCCGAGGAGGCGATCCCGAAACTGCCGAAGATGCCATTGATGCCCAGCGCCTTGCCCCGCTCCTTGGCCGAGCGCACCACCCAGGCGATGCCCACCGGATGGTAGATCGCGGCGAACAGGCCGATGGCGGTCAGCCCGACCCAGAGCGCCGTGGTGCCGTCCGAGAAGCCGCAGAAGATGGAGGCGGCGCCCATGCCGAGGAACATCACGGTCATCATGCCCGGCGCCGACCAGCGGTCGGCCAGCCAGCCCGCGGGCAGCGCGGCGAGGCCGATCAGAAGCGCGCCCAGCGTCCAGAGTTCCAGAAGATCGGCATAGGGCAATACCCAGGCCTCCTCCAGCGTCACCACGATGACGAAATAGAAGGCGGCGAACAGGTGCATGTAGCTGTGCCCCAGGCAGGAGAACAGCAGCGACAAGCGCGCGGAACTGGGCTGTGAAAGCGACATGACCCGGATTATCGCGCGCGCCCGCGGCGCGGACAAGCCGTGCCCACGGCATGGCTGCCTTGCGGCGCGGGGGAGGCGCGGGGGCGGCGGCGCTGGTGTTTCCCCTTCCCTTGCCGTAGATTAGGGGACGAAGGGGACGACATGGATCGCTTGGGAGGGCATCCATGCGTGAACAACACGCCGTGGCGAGCCCACGGCCTGTCGAGCTGCAAATCGCCTGGCTGAAGCGTGGCTTGACCCAAGCCGGCGGCAAGTTGCCGTGGTTCGACAACCCCTTGAAGCCCGACTGGATGGTCTGCAAGCTGACGGCCCGAGGCCGCCGGGTGGCGGTATCCGGCGATGAACGGGCAGCGCAGGGGAACCAGAGCCGTGGCGACCATCAACTACCTAACGCGTATTTCCTTTGATTTCGGCGCGCTTGCGTCCCTGAAAGACGAGCTGGCGGCCCTGGGGGTCGAGCGCCCGTTGATCGTGACCGATCCGGGGCTGAAGGCCTCCGGGCTTCTGGACCAGCTGCTCGAGGTGCTGGGGCCGGACCTGCGCCAGCGGGCCGCCGTCTATGACAAAACCCTGCCCAACCCGACTGAGGCCCAGGCGCTGGAAGCAGCGGCCCTGCTGCGCGAGGCGGCGTGCGACGGCGTGGTCGCGCTCGGCGGCGGCTCCTCCATGGATCTGGGCAAGGCCGTGCGCCTGCTGGGCGACCACGAGCCGCCCTTGTCTCAGTACGCGCTGGTTGAAGGCGGGCTTCAGCGGCTCGCCAAGCCCTTCAGCCGCCCCTTGATCGCCATCCCCACCACCGCGGGGACCGGCAGCGAGGTGGGACGCGGCGCGGTGCTCATCATGGCCGACGGGCGCAAGCTCGGCATCCTCAGCCCGCACATGCTGCCCAGCCTGGCGCTCTGCGACCCCGAACTGACCGTCGGGCTGCCCGCGGGCCTGACGGCTGCCACGGGGCTGGACGCGCTCGCCCACTGCATCGAGACCTTCCTCTCCAATGCCGTCAATCCGCCCGCCGATGCCATCGCCCTGGACGGCATGGCCCGGGTCTGGAGCCACATCGAGCGGGCGGTGGCCGACGGCGGCGACCGCGAGGCGCGCTGGAACATGATGATGGGCTCCATGGAGGGGGCCATGGCCTTCCAGAAGGGCCTGGGGGCGGTCCATGCCCTCTCCCACCCCCTGGGCGCGGACGAGACCCTGCGGCTCCACCACGGCACGCTGAACGCCGTGGTGATGCCTGCGGTCATCCGCTTCAACGCGCCGGCCGTGGGCGACAAGCTGGAGCAGGTCGCAGCGGTCATGGGGCTCACCGACGACAGCGCAGAGGCCTGCGCCGAAGCGCTCCTCGCCATGAACCGCCGCCTCGGCATCCCGGAGGGACTTGGCGCCATGGGCGTCGCCGAGGCGACCCTGCCCGCCATCGCCCAGGCCGCCCTCAAGGACCACTGCCACGCCACCAACCCCCGCAAAGCCAGCGCCGCCGACTACGAGGCCATGCTGCGGGAGAGCTACTAATTGCCCGCCACAGCAATTTTCAACAAGGTTAGGAAGAATTGGTCGGAGCGGCAGGATTCGAACCTGCGACCCCTTCACCCCCAGCGAAGTGCGCTACCAGGCTGCGCTACGCTCCGACCGTGGCCGCCGAAAGGAAAGGCGGGTGAAGAAGGCCCCTATATAACGGGGCGACGGGGCCATTGCAATCGCCGAAAACGCATCGAAAGGAAGAGCCGCCGTCAGTCGCGCGAAAGGCTGTTCAGCTCGCTCCTGAGCGCTTCCAGCTCGTCCATCATGGACTTCAGTTCGCGCTTCTTCTCCGGGGCCAGACCGGCCTCCGCGCTGCGCTTGCTCTCGGCCTTCGCGCCGCTGGAGGCGGCCTTCTTGGCCGTGGAGGCGGCGGTATCGGGCGCCAGGTCCTGCTTCTTGACCTGTCCCTCGCGCAGCAGCTTCTGAACGCCCTTGATGGTGTAGCCGTCCTGATAGAGCAGGTCGCGGATCTTGCGCAGAAGCTCCACGTCCTCCGGGCGGTAGTAGCGGCGTCCGCCGCCCCGCTTCAGAGGCTTCACCTGAGAGAATTTCGATTCCCAGAAGCGCAGCACGTGCTGCGGCACATCGAGCTCGTCCGCCACCTCGCTGATGGTGCGGAAGGCCGCCGCCGACTTGCCGTTGCTTTTCGCTGTGGCCATCGCCTGTCTCCTTCAAGGGTCCCGAGATCAAGGGCCCCGGGGTCCAAAGCCCCGCCCTTACATCCAACCGTCAGGACTCGTTGATTCGTTCCTTGAGGACATGGGAGGGGCGGAAGACCAAAACCCGGCGAGGCAGGATCGGCACCTCTTCCCCGGTCTTGGGGTTACGGCCGATCCGTTGGCCCTTCTCGCGCACGGAAAAACTGCCGAACGAAGAAATCTTCACCGTCTCCCCGCGCACCAGCGCATCGGAGATTTCGTCCAGCACGCTTTCCACCAGATCGGCGGACTCGTTCCGTGATAGCCCGACCTCGTGATAGACAGCCTCGCCCAGCTGCGCACGGGTAACCGTTTCGCCCGTCATTTTTTCCCCCTGTCATACGTTCGTTGAGCGACGTTACACCAGGCTGGAAAGAGACGTCAATTTATTAAGTCAACTCAGGGAGATAGGAGACAACATTTAGATATCGCGCGAGTCGCGAAAGAGATGGATGGAAGTTAATCCATCACTTGAAGTTGTCGCAGTTAAAGCCTTGCTACTGCGGAACCCCAGGTGAAGCCGCCGCCCATGGCTTCCATCAGCGCCAGCTGACCCTCACGGATGCGTCCGTCGCTGATCCCTTCGTAGAGCGCGAGCGGTATCGAGGCCGAGGAGGTGTTGGCGTGCTTGTCCACGGTCATCACCACCTGATCCATGGGCAGGTTCAGCTTTCGGGCCATCGCTTCGATGATGCGCGAGTTGGCCTGATGGGGCACCAGCCAGTCCACTTCGCCGGGCGTCAGGTCGTTGGCGTCCAGGGCCACGTCGATCGCCTGGGCCATGTTGTTGACGGCGTGGCGGAAGACCTCCTGCCCCTGCATCCGCAGGTGCCCGGTGCTCTGGGTCGAGGAGGGGCCGCCGTCCACGTAGAGCGCGTCGTGGTGACGGCCGTCGGAGAAGATATGGGTGGAGAGGATGCCGCGGTCGGCCTTGTCGCCCCTGCCCTGCTCGGCTTCGAGCAGCACGGCGCCCGCGCCGTCGCCGAACAGCACGCAGGTGCCGCGGTCCTGCCAGTCCAGGATGCGCGAGTAGGTCTCCGCCCCGATCACCAGGACCTTGGAGGCGCCTCCCGTCTTCACGAAGTTGTCGGCGACGGCCAGGGCATAGACAAAGCCCGAGCAGACCGCCTGCACGTCGAAGGCGGCGCCCCGCGTCATGCCGAGCTGCGCCTGCACGCGGGTCGCCGTGGCGGGAAAGGTCTCATCGGGCGTGGAGGTGGCCATCACGATCAGGTCGACCTCCTCCGCCTTGCGTCCGGCGTTCGCCAGCGTCTGAATCGCGGCCTCGCGGGCCAGGTCGGAGGTCATCTCGCCTTCCGCTGCGATGTGGCGTGCGCCGATGCCGGTGCGCTTGCGGATCCATTCGTCCGAGGTGTCGATCATCTTCTCGAGATCGGCGTTGGTCACGATGCGCTGCGGCAGATAGTGACCGCAGCCGGTGATCCGGGACCTCAGCACAGTCATCAGACGGCCTCCGCTGCTGCGTCGCCGCTTTCGCCGGAACCACGGGACAGCTTGCCGAAGTCCTCCTGAAGGCGGGAGATGAAGTTCTCCCGCGCCAGATCGACCGCCAGCCCCACGGCGTTGGCGAAGCCCAGCGCGTCCGTGCCGCCGTGGCTCTTCACCGTGATGCCGTTGAGGCCGAGGAAGATCGCGCCGTTGTAGCGCCGCGGGTCCAGCCGGTGGCGCAGCTTGCGCATGGCCGCGCGCGCCAGCAGGTAGCCAAGCGAGGCGAAGAAGGAAGAGCGGAAGGATTGGCGGAGGTATTCGCTGACCAGCTTTGCGGTCCCCTCGGCCGTCTTGAGCGCGATGTTCCCGGTAAAACCGTCGGTGACGATCACGTCCACCGTGCCCTTGGCGATGTCGTCGCCCTCCACGAAGCCGTGGAACTTTCCCGGCAGGCCGGTTGAGCCGCGCAGGATCGCCGCGGCGTCCCAGAGCTGCTCGAACCCCTTCTTGTCCTCCGAACCGACATTCAGGATGCCGATGGTCGGGTCGATACGCCCCAGCACCAAGCGCGAGAAGACCGACCCCATGATCGCGAAATCCACGAGGTTGTCGCTGTCGCACTGGACGTTCGCGCCCAGGTCGAGCATGACGGACTCGCCCTTGATGGTCGGAAAGAAGGAGGCAATGGCGGGACGGTCGATACCCGGCAGGGTCTTCAGCACGAACTTTGCCATGCCCATCAAGGCGCCGGTGTTACCGGCGGAGACCACGGCCTGAGCGCGGCCTTCCTTGACCGAGTTGATCGCCAGACGCATTGAGGAGTTGCGGCCAGAGCGCAGCGCGACGGAGGGCTTTTCCTCCGAGGCCACCACGTCGTCGGTGTGCACCAGCTCGCAGATTTCCGAGAGCCCTTCGAAGCGCTCGATCAGAGGCTGGACCTCGGACTCGCGCCCGAAGACGAGGAAGCGGACCTCCGGAAAACGCTTACGCGCCAACTGAGCGCCGCGCAGCACCATCTCCGGGGCGGCATCGCCGCCCATCGCATCCAAAGCGATGACGATTGCTGCACTCACGGGACCCGCTGCCTGACTGTTGTCAAAAAAGACGAAAGGGCCGTGGGGCCCTTCGAGACTGGCTCATCACACAGTCCGATCAGTGCAACGAGCCGGCCTGGAGTCCGTCAAGTCAGACGGACTCGGCCTCGACGACCTCACGGCTGTCGTAGTGGCCGCAGGCCGGGCAAACGTGATGCGGGCGCTTCATCTCGCCGCAGTTCGAGCACTCGTTGGGGTTGGACTTGCCCAGCGCGTGGTGAGAGCGGCGCATGTTGCGCCTAGATTTAGAAATCTTCTTCTTAGGAACAGCCATGGCTTGCCATCCTTTTCAAACTCTGTGGTTCCGCAGCGGCTTGCTGCGCAAACCGCCCGCTTGTAGCCAAAATGCCCGGCAACAGCAAGCCCCCTAACAATGAGAAGTCCTGCTGCAGCGGGATCGCCCACCCTCCAGGCCAGCGGCGTAGCGCCTTGGGCTTCAGGAGGGCTTCTTCCCCTTCAAATCCGCCAAGACGGCAAAGGGGTTGTCTTTCTCTTGCTCCTCCGGCTGACCAGGCTCGTCACCCAGGGAGTAATTCAGCGGCGCCAGCCCCGGCTTGCGGGGATAGGGATCGAGCGCCAGCGCCAGCTCCTCGCTCACCACCTCACCGAGGTCAAGGTCCGCGTCGCCCAGCGGCTCCGGCGGATCGTCGCCCTCGGGGTCGATGTCCTCGACCTCCGCCTGCCGCGCCGCCCTGCCCTGCAGGTAGCGCCGCGACAAGGATACACGAACCTGCGCCCCGAAAGGCTCGTTGGTCACGACGCAGGTCTGGACCAGCGCCGCTTCCAGTTCGCCGCTGAGACGGATGACCTCGGGGCCCTCGCGCTCCAGCAGCAGTTCCGCCGTCAAACTCTCCAGTTCCACCAGGCCCAGGCGGCGGGCCAGCGCGGCCCTTTCATCCGGGCGCGCCTTCAGGCGGATTTCTTTGGTCGCCGCGCCCAGTCCCGCCGGGTCGAAAAGGCGGCTGAACTCGGATGCGCTGTGGTCGGACATTTCCGAAACTTCGCCCTTACTAGAAGCGTCTATGAGCAGCCAGGGGCTCAGCGGAAGGCCGGGAACATACGGGAGAGGAGCAGACGGGTCAACGGCTTTAAAAGCGCTGAATTGAACGCCTAACCGAGTGTCCTGGAAGGCTCTGCGAAGGCCGCCTCCCCGGCGAGCAGTCCGGCGCCCGCCTGGGCGTCCAAATGCGACGCCTGACCGCGCAGATAGCGCGCCATGGCGGAGAGCGGCTCCGCGCCCACGTCCGGCAGCGTGCCATAGAGGTTTCGCCTCAGCGCGTCGGCGAGCGGCTTTTCGCCTTCCTGCTCCATGGCCGCCTCGTAGGCCGCGATCCGGCCGGAAAGCGCCTGGGCCATTTTCTTGACCCGCTTGGCCACGCCGAGATCGCCGACGCCCATTTCGCGGAGGGAGCGGTCCATGTCGGCGAACATGGCGTCGTAGAGCGCCTGGGAGGTCGCGCGCGCCTCGCCGCCGGTCTCCTGCTTCAGGCGGCGCAGCAGCAAGAAGACATGCAGGCAGATCATCTCAAAGCGGCCGTCCAGGCTGTCTGGCACTTCCAGCCGTTCATAGAAGACCGCTTGGCGCGCCTGGGCCACCGCTTGCCCGTAGAGAGCGCTGGCGGCTTCCTCTTGAGGATTGCTGCGGTTGAAGAAGTCTTTCAAACCCATGGCGCGGTGTCTCACTTACATGTTCCGGTCATCTGGAGGTTTCACCTAAAGCAGTACCATGGTTTTTGCCAGCCCCAGGCGACCGAGTGACGCAATGGAAGCCCGCGGCGCAATGAAGCGGCCGGGAAAACGCCCGGCTTGCCAAGCACCGGGTTCAAGCGGTAAGCAGTGAAGATGCAGTTGCACGGCAGCTCCCTGAAGGAAAGGCCGCAGAACCGATGAAAGCCAACCTCAAGTCCGGTCGGCGTCTGATGGGCGCAGCCCTCCTCGGCGTTAGCCTGCTGGCGCTCGGCGCCTGCTCTTCCGAGGTGCGCGTGCGCGGCAACCTGCCCGACCTGGAAGACATCTCGGCGATCAATCCCGGCATCGACACGCGTCGCGACGTGGCGGCCAAGCTGGGCACGCCGTCGGCTCTCTCGAGCTTCGAATCCGGCACTTGGTACTACATCGGCTCGCGCGAGGAGCAAGGCGCCTCCTTCACCCTGCCCGAGGAGATCGAACGCTCCGTCCTGATCGTCACCTTCGACGATACCGGGATCGTCCAGGCGACCGAGCTGCGCACGCTGGAAGATGGCCAGGAGATCGAGATCGTCGAGCGCGAGACGCCGACCGAGGGCCAGGAGCTGACCGTCTTCGACCAGATCTTCGGCAACATCGGCGAGTCGCTCGGGCGCCGTCAGGTCGAAACGGGCCTTTAGTCCATAAGGGCCGGTGCAGGCCCGAAGAGTTATCGCAACGAAAAACCCCCGGAAAGCCGAAGCGCTTCCCGGGGGTTTTCTTAGCCGTCCAACGAAGGACGCTGCCGCCTTTCGGCTTAGTGGGCCAGGATGGCCAGCAAGAGCAGCGCCACGATGTTGGTGATCTTGATCATCGGGTTGACGGCGGGACCCGCGGTGTCCTTGTAGGGATCACCCACGGTGTCGCCGGTCACCGCGGCCTTGTGGGCCTCGGAGCCCTTGCCGCCGTGGTTGCCGTCCTCGATGTACTTCTTGGCGTTGTCCCAGGCGCCGCCGCCGGCGGTCATGGAAAGCGCCACGAAAAGGCCGGTGACGATCACGCCCAGCAGCATCGCGCCCAGCGCCGAGAAGGCAGCGCCCTGCCCGGCGATCAGGTCGATGATGACGTAGAGAGCGATCGGCGACAGCAGCGGCAGCAGCGAGGGGACGATCATCTCCTTGATCGCCGCCTTGGTCAGCATGTCGACGCAGCGGGCGTAGTCGGGCTTGGAGGTGCCCTCCATGATGCCGCTGTTCTCCTTGAACTGGCGCCGCACTTCCTCGACCACCGCGCCGCCGGCGCGGCCCACGGCCATCATGCCCATGGCCCCGAAGAGGTAGGGCAGCAGGCCGCCGATCAGCAGGCCGACCACCACGTAGGGGTTGGCCAGCGAGAAGTTGGTCGGCACGTCGGAGAAGTAGAAGGCCAGATCCTCGGTGTAGGCCGCGAAGAGCACCAGCGCACCCAGACCGGCAGACCCGATGGCGTAGCCCTTGGTCACGGCCTTGGTGGTGTTGCCGACCGCGTCCAGGGCGTCCGTGGTGTTGCGGACGTCACCTTCGAGTTCGGCCATCTCGGCGATGCCACCGGCGTTGTCGGTGACGGGGCCGAAGGCGTCGAGCGCCACGACCATGCCAGCCAGGGCCAGCATGGCGGTGACCGCGATGCCGACACCGTAGAGACCGGCGAAGCCGTAGGTGGCCAGAACGCCGATCACGATGACCAGCGCGGGCAGCGCCGTCGATTCCATGGAGACCGCGAGGCCCTGGATTACGTTGGTGCCGTGACCGGTCTCGGACGCCTTGGCGACCGAGCGCACCGGGCGGTAGTTGGTGCCGGTGTAGTATTCGGTGATCACCACGATCAGGCCGGTGATGACGAGACCAGCCAGCGCGCAGAAGAAGAGGTCGAGACCGGTGAAGGTCGCGCCGCCGCCCGTGTACTCGGTGGTGAAGCCGACGGAAAGCGCGTTGGCGATCAGGATGCCGGGGATCGAGAGCACGCCGGTGGCGATGAAGCCCTTGTAGAGCGCCCCCATGATGGACTGGCTGGCGCCAAGCTTCACCGCGTAGGTGCCGACGATGGAGGTGATGATGCAAACGCCACCGATCAAAAGCGGGTAGAGCATCAGCTCGGAGACCATCGGCGAGGCGTTGAACAGGATCGAGGCCAGAACCATGGTCGCGCCGATCGTGACCACGTAGGTCTCGAACAGGTCGGCGGCCATGCCCGCGCAGTCACCCACGTTGTCGCCCACGTTGTCGGCGATCACGCCGGGGTTGCGCGGATCGTCCTCGGGAATGCCCGCTTCGACCTTACCCACCAGATCGGCGCCCACGTCGGCGCCCTTGGTGAAGATGCCGCCGCCCAGACGGGCGAAGATGGAGATCAGCGACGCGCCGAAGGCGAGACCGATCAGCGCGTTGGCGACCTCGCGGTCGGCCGGCTGGCTGCCGGTGGCCAGAAGCAGCGCGAAGTAGACGCCGATCGCCAGAAGCGCCAGGCCCGCCACCAGCATGCCGGTGATGGCGCCCGCCTTGAAGGCCATGTCCAGCCCAGCCGCAAGGCCCTTGCTGGCCGCGGCCTGCGTGGTGCGGACGTTGGCGCGCACCGACACGTTCATGCCGATGAAGCCCGCCGCGCCCGACAGGATGGCGCCGATGGCGAACCCGATGGCGACCGACCAGCCGAGCACGAAGATGCCGATCAAGAAGATCACCACGCCAACCACGGCGATGGTCATGTACTGGCGCTTGAGGTAGGCGCTGGCGCCTTCCTGGATCGCCGCTGCGATCTCCTGCATGCGCTCGCTGCCGGCGTCGGCGGAAACCACCTGCTTCGCCGTGATGTAGCCATAGGCCAGGGCCGCCAAGCCGCAGGCTATGACGATGATGAGTGAGATGGTCGTCATTGAACTTCCCTTCTTTGCGCTACACGCAAAAGGCGCCCGGCCCCTTGGGGAGCTTGGCCAAAAGGCGCCGATTTCCCGGTTTGGAAGGATGCGGACTCGAAAAGTCCGGTCTCCGTTCCTGTCCCCCTAAAAAACGGGGCGGAAAATGACAGACTTACCAGCGTAAAGCAACTGCTAGGCGCGCCTTTGCGGAAGGCCCTCTCCCGTGCACGCGCAAAGCGCCATCCCAATCAGAGGACTGAGGAGTGGCAGCGGCGGAGAAGCGGCGGCGGAGAAACCGCCAGCCGCGGGCGAGACGCTAGACCGCCTCGCGCAGCCGCAGGCCCGCTTTGCCGAGAGCGCCCATCTGCGGCTGAACGCCCTCGATACCCGCCAGGCGCAGCATGTGCCAGGCGAGAGCCTGATTGCTGGCGAGGACCGGCTTGCCGATTCTCCGTTCGGCCTCCGCCAGAATCTCGACCGCCGGCAAGGCGGTGCAGGAAATCACCACGCCGTCGCTGTCGCTATCGGCCCCCATGGTGACCGCTGCCTCCAGCACCGATCCGGGGTCGATCCGCGCCACCAGACGGTCCGCGGTCTGGTTGAAGGAGCCCACCCGGCAGACGGTCGCGCCGCCCTCTTCCAGGCGTGCGCAGGTATCGTCCGAGACCGCCTTCATATAGGGGCTGACCAGCGCCACGCGCCGTAACTCCAGCGCCGCCAGCGCCGCCTTCAACGCGGAAAGGGGGTTTGTGACCTCAACGCCGGGATAACCTTTGCGCACCTGCTTTGCGACATGCGCCTCACCCATGGCCGCCGTGCCCGAGGTACAGGCATAGGCGATCACGGGGAGCGAGGCCTGCGGCGGGAAGAGGCTTGCAGACTGCGGCAGCGCCTTGCCCATCTCCAGCAGGGTCTCCGGCGTGATGGCGTCCGGGCTCGGAATGCGGCTGTGCAGCACGCGAACGCCCTTGGCGGGCATCAGGCGCCGGAAGTCGGACTCGATGGTCTCGTCCACCTGCAACACGATAAGCCCGAGGTTGACCGGCTCGCTCGCCGGGTCCTGAAGGCTGTAAGGCAGTTGTGTCGTCACGGGGGGGCTCCCTTCCTTTTTGTCGGGGCCTAGCCGATGATCGGCAGTTCCGGCGGCGCGCGGCGGCTCAGGAGTTCCGGGCCGCCTTCGCGGATCACCAGGTTCTCCTCATGCACCATCACCTTGCCGGGCGCAAAAGCGTACCCCGGCTCAAGCGTCATCACCATACCGGGTTTCAGTTCCGTTTCGTCCCAGGCGGTGTTGGAGGGCCACTCGGTCAACTGCATGCCGAGGCCATGGCCGAAGCGCCCGACTTCTCCGCCCGCGCCCAACTCCGGCGGCGCGGCCTTGGCCATGACGGCCTGCATGGCCTCGAAAAGGTCGCGGCAGCTATTGCCCGGCTGCGCGGCGGCCAGCCCCGCCTCCGTTGCCTCATAGGTGACGCGGTAGGCCTCCTGAACCGCCGGATCCGCGTGCCCGAAGGCATAGTTGCGGTCGAAATCGCAGAAGTAGCCGTCGTAGAGCGCGCCGGTGTCGAGGATCAACACGTCGCCGGCGCCGACCGCGCGCTCGGACGGGGGAGAGATGATGTCCCCGTATCCTCCCCGCCCCGCGCCGCCTACCAGATAGGAGACATCGTCGACACCCGCCGCAAGACAGGCGCGCTTGAAGGCGCGGAAGATCTCGGCCTCGGTCATGCCAAGGGCGACGATCTCGGCAAGCCCCTCGAACACGCCGGAAACGAGACCGCAGACATGGGCGATCTTGGCGATCTCCGCCTCCGACTTGACCATGCGCAGCGCGGAGAGCAGTGAACCGCTGTCCTCGAACCGGATCCCCGGCAGCGCGGCCTTCAGTTTCTCATAGTCGTTGAGCGGCATGCGCAGATGGGTCTCGGGCCCCATGGGAAGGCCGACCGTGCAGCCCGTCCCCAGCTGCTCCCTCAGCGCCTCGGCCAGCAGGGATACCCCCTCGTCCGCCGGGTTGGGAGAGGCCCAGGTGCGGATGTCCTCGATCCAGGTCCGGCCCATGCATTCTGCCCCGATCGTCGGGATCACAGCCACGGGTTTTCCAGAACTTGGGATTATTAAAAACCAAGGCCGTGTAGGGCTTTGCCAGAACTGTGTAAGGTAACCTGTGAAGTAACGAACTTCCGGTTCGGTGGTCAGCAGCAGGGCCCCCAAGCCCTGCTCCGCCATCTTCGCCTGGGCCGCCTCGCAGCGCGCCTGGAACTCAGTCTCAGGAAAGCCGCGCGGTGGGGGTTGGCTAACCATCGCCCGGGTCCATGCCGACCAGGCCGCGATAGATATCGGCGTCGGTGGCGCCTTCGCAGCCGAACAGCAGCACGCGGCTGTCGGAGGTTAGCTCAATGGCCTTGCGCAGATCGGGATGGCGCGCGGCCCCCAGCAGCCCGATCAAGCCCGGCACGGCGGACTCACCGGCGACGATGGGTCCCGCACCCAGGTCCTGCTTGGCGAGCAGGCGCATGGCCGGGGCCACCTCCTCCTCCCCGATGGTGACGAAGTGACCGGCTCCGCGCTTCAGGACCTCCCAGGCCAGCAGCGACACCTCCCCGCAGGAAAGGCCTGCCATCAGGGTCTCCTCCTCGATCGCGACCGCCATGGGCTTGTCCTGGCGCGCACTCTCCAGGCAGCAGGCGGCACGGACTGGCTCGACGATCACGATGGTCGGCAGCTTGTCGCCCAGCTTCTGCCAAAGGCGGGCCGTGACAGCCGCGGCGAGACCGCCGACGCCAGCCTGAATAAAGACGTGACTGGGCGGCTCGTCGCCCATCTTCTCCAGGACCTCCGTCACCATCACGCTGTAGCCCGCCATGACGAAGCGCGGCAGGTCCATGTAACCCTCGTAGGAGGTGTCGGAGACCACGTACCAGCCATTCGCCTCAGCCTCCTCCGCGCAGATGCGCAGGGAATCGTCGTAGTCGCCGTCGATGCGGATCACCTCGGCGCCCAGCGCCTCCATGGCCTCCTGACGGCCCTGGCTGACATGGGCATGGATGTAGATGCGGCAGTTGCAGCCCGCGATCTTCGCACCCCAGGCGACCGAGCGGCCATGGTTGCCGTCCGTGGCGGTGACCACGGTCAGTCGCTTCAGCGCTTCGGCGTGCTCACCCGCCCGGATCGCCTTCAGCGAAGGGGGCGGACCCAACTCGGGCTTCAGGAAGCGCGCGGCCAGTTGCAGGACGGCGTAGGCGCCGCCCAACGCCTTGAAGCTGCCCAGCCCCAGACGCCCGCCCTCGTCCTTATAGAAGACCCCGCCCAGTCCCAGCGCCTCCGCCAGCACCGGCAGCGGACGCAGCGGCGTGGGGGCGTATTCCGGCCAGGCGGTGATCTCGCTCCAGGCCTGCTCGGCCATGTCGAGCGAAAGCACGCCATCGAGCTCTTCCGGGTAAGGCCCCGGCACGACGGTGCGGGCAATGTGGTCACGGATGATATCTGGCCTGTCCAAGGCCGCGTCGAACTGCATCAAGACCCCCAATCTGCTGATGGTCGGCAGTCTAGCGGCCCGAAAGGCGGCTTGGGAAGGAAAGCGCGGTCAGTAGTGGGTCCAGCCCGCCTTCTCCAGGGGCACTTCGGCGCCCTCCCCGTCCAACAGCGTGACCCGCGGCGCGGCGTCGAGCACGCGGCCGATCTCGACGATGGGCAGGCCGCATTCGCGCGCGCAGGCGGCAACTCTGTCCCGCTCGGACAGCGGCGCGGTGAAGAGCAGTTCGTAGTCGTCGCCGCCGGAGAGCAGCGCTGCCAGCAGGGAGGGATCGCGCTCCAACGCATGGCGGGCGGGCGCGGAGAGCGGCACCTTCTCGACCTCGATCTCCAGCGCCACGCCGGAGACCTCGGCGATGTGCCCGGCATCGGCGGCCAGCCCGTCCGAAACATCCAGACAGGCGCTCGCCAGGCCGGGCAGCTTTTCGCCAAGCTGCGTACGCGGCTGTGGCAAGCGGTAGCGCTCGGCGAGGAAGGCGGTTTCAGCCTCGCTTGCGCCCAAGTCCCCGCCGGTCAGGACCTTGAGGCCCAAAGCCGCGTCCCCGATCGTGCCGGTGACGAAGAGGCCCTCGCCCGGCCGCGCGCCGCCCCGTGTCAGGGCCCGACCCGCCGGAACCCGGCCCACCGCCGTAAGGGAGAGCGATAAGGGCCCCTCTATCGAGGTGCTGTCGCCCCCGAAGAGCAGGCAGCCGTAGGTCTCCTGATCTTCCTTCAGCCCCGCGGCGAAGTCCTCCAGCCAGCGCTCGCCCAGCGATTTCGGGCGGGCGAGGCTCAAGAGATAGCCGAGCGGGCGCGCGCCCATGGCCGCCAGATCGGAAAGATTGACGCGCAGCAGCTTGCGCGCCACCAGATCGGGAGGATCGCTGGCCAGGAAGTGGACGCCCTCGGTCATGGTGTCGAGGGTCAGGACGGCCTCCTCCCCAGGCTCAAGGCCCAGGGTGGCGGCGTCGTTCTTCAGCCCGAAGCTGCCGGGGCGCCCGCCGGTCAGCGGCGCGAAAAGGCGGTCGATGGTTTCGAACTCGCCCGCCATGGAAGCGGCTCAGCCTTTGCCCGGCGTTCCCGCCGCGCCGAGCTCCTCGTCGCGCAGGCTCTGTGCGAGGCGGTCCAGCACGCCGTTCACGAAGGCCGGCTGCTTGTCCTCATAGAAGGCGTGGGCGACCTCCAGATACTCGTTGATCACCACGCGGGCCGGGATGTCGGGACGCTGCCAGAGCTCGAAGGCCCCGCAGCGCAGGATGAGACGGATCAGGCTCTCCAGCCGGTTGAGCGGCCAGCCCTGCACCAGCGCGGGCGTAATGACCTGATCGAGCTCCTCCCCGTCCTCCGCCACGCCGGTCACGAGGGCGCGGAAGAAGTCCCGGTCCAAGCCTTCCAGGCTGAGGCCGTCGATGGCCTCGGCAAGCCGGTGGTCGAGGAACTCGCGCACGACCCTTGCCGGCTCTCCGCCATTCACTTCGATCTGGTAGAGCGCCTGGACCGCCGCGAGGCGCGCCAGTCTGCGGGCGCCGCCTTGGGAGCCCTGACCCGTGCCCTTGGTTTCCTGCTGGCTCATGCGTCCTCTTCTTCCAGAAGCGGGCCGACGTAGCGTTCGGCCAGTTCGATCATGCGCAAGCAGGCCTTGGCGACGTCGCCGCCCTTGTTCTTGCGGTCGCGCCGTGCGCGCTCCCAGGCCTGCTCGTCGTTCTCGCAGGTGAGGATGCCGTACCCGATGGGCAGCGCCCGGTCGGTCGCGAGGTCCATCAGCTTGCGCGCGCTTTCGACGCAGACGTAGTCGTAGTGGGTGGTCTCGCCCCTGATGACGCAGCCGAGCGCCAGATAGCCGTCATACTGACCGCCGATGTCAGCCAGGGAGATGGCCGCCGGGATCTCGAAAGCGCCCGGCACCGCAAGGCGCTCATAGGTCGCCCCCGCTGCCTCAAGCGCCTCTATCGCGCCGGCCGAGAGTTCGTCGGCGATCTCTTCGTAAAAACGCGCCTCGACGATGAGCACGTGGACCATCTCGTTAACTCCTTCAAAGAGCCTTTACTTCCGCCGCCGATTTCAAGTGATCGGGCGCTGGTCCACGATGGAAAGGCCGTAACCCTCCAGCCCCACGACGGTCTTCTTGCTGTTGGATAGCAGGATCATGTTGCGAACGCCAAGGTCGATCAGAATCTGGGCGCCGACGCCGTAGTCGCGCAGCTCCTGGCTGCCCACCGGCGGCTCGCCCTGGCGCGCCCGCAGGCGGTCGGAAAGGCTCGTCGCCATCGGCTCGCGGATCAGGACCAGCACGCCGCGCTCCTGCTCTCCCAAAATCTCAAGGGCGCGGCGCAGTTCATCGGCGCGGCCGCTGGAGGCGTCAGCCAGCACGTCGTCCAGGACCGAGAGCGCGTGCATGCGCACCAGCACCGGCTCCTCGCCCGTGATGTCGCCCTTCCAGAGCGCCACGTGTTCGGCGTAGGCGATCTTGTTGATGTAGACCGCCATGTTGAACTCGCCGCCGTGCTCGGAGACGAAGGTGCTCTCGACGGAGCGCTCGACCAGACGGTCGTTGCGGCGGCGGTAGGCGATCAGGTCGGCGATGGTGGCGATCTTGAGCCCATGCTGCTGGGCGAAGGCGATGAGATCGTCGCGCCGGGCCATGGTGCCGTCGTCGTTCATGATCTCGCAGATCACGCCGGAGGGATTGAGGCCGGCGAGCCGGGCCAGATCGACCGCCGCTTCGGTATGACCGGCGCGCACCAGAACGCCGCCCTCACGCGCCATCAGGGGGAACACGTGGCCGGGCGTGGTGATGTCGTCGGCGCTGCTCTGCGGGTCGATGGCGACCGAGATGGTCCGCGCGCGGTCGGGCGCGGAGATGCCTGTGGTGATACCTTCCTTGGCCTCGATGGAGAGGGTGAAGGCGGTGGAATGGCGGTTCTCGTGGCGCCGCTCCATCAGCTTCAGGCCCAGCTCTTCGACGCGGTCGTGGGTCAGCGCCAGGCAGATCAGCCCGCGCCCGAACTTGGCCATGAAGTTGATCGCCTCGGGCGTGGCCATCTGCGCGGGGATCACCAAGTCCCCCTCGTTCTCCCGGTCCTCGTCATCGACCAGGATGAACATGCGGCCGTTGCGCGCCTCCTCGATCACCTCCTCGATCGGCGAGACGATCTCGCGGAAGGTGACGCGCCAGGCGTCGTCGAGGCTGGGATCGGCGGTACTGCTGCTCATCTTCGTCTCCTCAGGACCCCTCGCCGGAGGTGCGTTGTCCGGAAAGGCGGTCAAGGTAGCGCGCCAGCAGGTCTATTTCCAGGTTGACCCGGTCGCCCGCGCCGGTCGTGCCGAAGGTGGTCACCTCAGCCGTGTGCGGGATGATGTTCACCCCAAAGACCGCGCTGCCATCGGCCTCGTCCGACACTTCGTTGACGGTCAGCGACACGCCGTTGAGACAGACCGAACCCTTGGGGGCGATGAAGCGCGCAAGGGCCGCCGGCGCGCGAAAGGAAAAACGCCAGGAGTCTCCTTCGCGCGCCTTCTCGGTGACCTCGGCGACCCCGTCCACATGGCCGGTCACCAGATGCCCGCCGAGCTCCTCGCCCAGCGCCAAGGCGCGTTCCAGGTTGACGGGCGCGCCCTCGGACCAATCCCCAAGGGTCGTCTTCGACAGACTTTCAGCGGACACATCGACGGAGAAGCAGCCCTCTGCCTTCTCCACCACCGTCAGGCAACAGCCGTTGCACGCGATGGACGCGCCGATCGCGACCTGATCCAGCGGATAGGCCGTTTCGATCTGAAAGCGCGTGTCGCCGCGCCGTTCGACGCTGCGGACCTTGCCGAGGTCGGTGATGATTCCGGTGAACATGGCTGAAGACCTAGGTCTTTCGTGAATATCTTTCCAGCAGGTCTTCGCCCACATGGCGCACGAAATCAAGGCGGAAGCGCGGCGCCTCCTTGAGCGAGCCCAGCGAAAGGCCGCCGAGACCGGGGCGCCCTTCGGCCCCGATGACCTTGGCCGCACGGAACCAGTAGAGCCGGTCCACGAGGTCGGCGCGCATCAGGCTGGCCGCCATCTGTCCGCCGCCTTCGACCAGAACGCGGGTGATCCCGCGCCCGGCCAGCAGCTTCATTGCGGCGGTAACGTCGATCATGCCGCGCGCTGAACTCTCCAGTGTCTCCACCTCAATTCCAGAATCAAGATAAGCCCGCAAGCGTCTGCTATCTTGTCCTTTTCTTGTGATAAGAAGCGTCGGTCTCTTGCTCGCCGAGGCAACGAGATCGTGGGTAAGCGGCAGCGAGAGCGAGCCGTCCATGACGACCCGCAGCGGCGTCCGCTGCTCCAATCCCGGCAGACGGCAATCGAGCCGCGGGTTGTCCGACCGAGCGGTGCCGCCCCCCACCATCACGGCGTCGTGGGTGGCGCGCAGTCTGTGCCCGGCGGCCCGGGCCAGCTCGCCGGTGATCCAGCGGCTCTCCCCGCTGTCGGTCGCGATGCGGCCATCCAACGTCGTGGCCAGCTTGAGCGAAACCAGAGGCCGTCCGTCCCGCCGGTGCAGCAGGTACCCCTCGTTCAGGCGGGCCGCCTCCTCGGTCATGAGCCCGGTCACCACTTCGATCCCGGCGTCGCGCAGCTTGGCGGCCCCGCCGCCCTTGACGCGGGGGTCGGGGTCCTCAAGCGCGATGAAGCAGCGCGCGACCTGCGCACGGATCAGCGCCTCGGCGCAGGGCGGGGTTTCGCCTTGGTGGGAACAGGGCTCCAGCGTGACGTAGACGTTGGCGCCGCGCGCCTCCTCGCCCGCTTCCTCCAGGGCGACGGCCTCCGCGTGCGGACGGCCGCCGGGCTGGGTCCAGCCGCGGCCGAGGATGCGCCCGCCCTTTGCGATGACGCAGCCGACCGCCGGGTTCGGGGCCACCTGCCCCAGCCCCCGCCGGGCCAGCGCCAGCGCGGCGCGCATGAAGGCAAGGTCGTCCGGCCCCCCCGTCATGCGGCAGTACCGGTCATGGCTCTACTCCGGATCGACGGTGAGCTTACCGACGAACTCCTCGAAGTCGCGGGCCTCGTGGAAGTTTCTGTAGACCGAGGCGAAGCGGACGTAAGCGACCTGGTCCAACTGGGACAGCGCATCCATGACGAGCTGCCCGATGGTCTTGGTCTCGATCTCGGTCTCGCCGGAGGTCTCAAGACGCCGCTGGATGGAATTGGCGACACGCTCCACCCGGTCCAGTTCGACCGGGCGCTTCTGGAGCGCGATGCGCATGGACCGCAGCAGCTTTTCCCGGTCGAAGGGCTCGCGCTTGCCGGAGCCCTTGACCACGGTCAATTCGCGCAACTGCACCCGTTCGAAGGTTGTGAAGCGGGCGCCGCAGTCGGCGCACTGGCGGCGGCGGCGGATGGTCGAGTGGTCTTCGGTGGGACGCGAATCCTTCACCTGCGTGTCGTCGTTGCCGCAGAAAGGACACCGCATGTCAAAAACCCTCCCCCTCTAGACTACCGGTCGTGGATCGGCTCCGCCGCCGATTCGTTCTACCTTCTTACCTCAGATCGCAAGATCTTGGTAGATGGGGAAACGATCACACAAGGCCTTGACCTCCTTGCGGACTTCCTGCTCGACGGCCGAGTTGTCTTCCCGGTTGGCCGCGAGGCCGTCCAGAACCCGCGTGATCAGCTCCCCGACCAGGCGGAACTCCGCCTTGCCGAAGCCGCGCGTCGTGGCCGCCGGAGTGCCCAGGCGGATGCCCGAGGTCACCATCGGCTTTTCCGGATCGAAGGGCACGCCGTTCTTGTTGCAGGTGATGCAGGCGCGATCGAGGCTCTTCTCCGAGATGTCGCCGGTCAGCCCCTTGGGCCGCAGGTCGACCAGCATCAGGTGCGTGTCGGTGCCGCCGGTGACGATGTCGAAGCCGCCGTCCAGCATGGCGCTCGCCAGTTCCTTGGCGTTGTCCACCACCTGTTGGGAGTAGGCCTTGAACTCCGGCTTCAGGCATTCGCCAAGGCCCGCCGCCTTACCGGCGATGACGTGCATCAGCGGGCCGCCCTGCAGCCCGGGGAAGGCCGCCGAGTTGATCTTCTTGCCCAGGTCTTCGTCCATGGACAGGACCATGCCGCCGCGCCCGCAGCGCAGGGTCTTGTGGGTGGTGGTGGTGACCACGTGGGCGTGGGGCAGCGGGCTCGGGTGCAGCCCTGCTGCGACCAGACCCGCGAAGTGGGCCATATCGACGTGCAGGTAAGCGCCGACCGAATCGGCGATCTCCCGGAAGCGCTGGAAGTCCAGGATGCGCGGATAGGCCGAGCCGCCCGCGATGATCATCTTGGGCTGGTGCTGCTTGGCGAGCGCGGCCAGCTCGTCATAGTCGATCAGGCCGGTTTCCTTGCTGACGCCGTACTGGACGGCGTTGAACCACTTGCCGGAGAGGTTCGGCGGCGCGCCGTGAGTCAGGTGCCCGCCCGCGGAGAGAGACAGGCCCATGATGGTGTCGCCGGGCTTCAGCAACGCCAGGGTCACGCACTGGTTCGCCTGCGCGCCGGAGTGCGGCTGCACGTTGACGAAGTTGCAGTTGAAGAGCTTCTTGGCGCGGTCGATGGCCAGCTGCTCGGCGATATCGACGTACTCGCAGCCGCCGTAGTAGCGCCGCCCGGGATAGCCCTCGGCATACTTGTTGGTCAGGACCGAGCCCTGGGCCTCCAGCACCGCGCGGGAGACGATGTTCTCCGAGGCGATCAGCTCGATGTTGTCCTGCTGGCGGCCGAGTTCGTGGCGAATGGCGTCGGCCAACTCCGGGTCGGTCTCCGTCAGATGGGCGGAGAAGAATCCCTGATGGTGCGTTGCGTCGGGCATGGTCCTGAGATCCTCAAAAGAAAACGAACGGGGTCATTCGGGGGTGGGGCGGCTTTCCGGCCTGCCCCTTGGGTCTAACGTCGTCAAGCGCCCAGCTTGTCCACCCGGCGCTGATGGCGGCCGCCCTCGAAGGGGGTCTCCAGGAAGGCGTCCAGGCATTGAACGGCGGTTTCCGGGCCGATCAGGCGCGCGCCCAGGGCGATCACGTTGGCGTCGTTGTGCTGGCGCGACAGCCGGGCGCTGGTCACGTCGGAACAGAGCGCGGCGCGCACCGCCGGGTTGCGGTTGGCGGCGATGGAAATGCCGATGCCGGTGCCGCAGACCAGAACGCCGCGCGGCGCCTTGCCGGCGGCGACGGCCTCTGCCAGGGCGATCCCGAAGTCGGGATAGTCCACCGATTCGGTCCCCTCCGTACCCAGGTCTTCGACCTGAAAGCCCTTGGCGCGAAGATGCGCGGCCAGATGCTGCTTCATCTCGTAGCCGGCGTGGTCGGATGCGATGAGTATTGTCTCGGCGCTCATGGCGGTCGGGAGCCTCTTCTCGGGTGACGGGTCGGCTGTCTGGTTTCGGGTCAAACTATCATGCGGCCCGGCGCAGGCAAAGGAGCCACAGCGCAAGGCCGAAAGCCGCTTTGCAAGCGGCGAATATGCGCCTAACAGCGCCCCCAGCGAAGCTCAAGAGGCGCTTTGTCGCAAGCCCTCGACTGCGCCGCCGCCATGACTATGATGTGGGACAAGCAAGCAATCGATGGAAAGACCCGCCGGGAGAACGTGACATGAGCCCAGCCGAGCCTGCATTGAAGGCCGACAACGCCGCAAAACCCACATCCGGTAAGCCGCAGTTCCAGTGGGACGACCCACTGAACCTGGAGGGCCGCCTCAGCGAAGAGGAGCGGATGATCCGCGATGCGGCCCACGCCTACTGCCAGGAAAAGCTGCTGCCGCGCGTGCTGAGCGCCAACCGCGAGGAGCGCTTCGACCGGGAGATCATGACCGAGATGGGCGAGCTCGGCTTCCTCGGCCCGACGCTGCCGGAGGAATACGGCTGCGCGGGCGTGAACCATGTGGCCTACGGGCTCATCGCGCGGGAGGTGGAACGGGTCGACAGCGGTTACCGCTCCGCCATGTCGGTGCAGTCCAGCCTGGTCATGCATCCGATCCACGCCTATGGCTCGGAAGAACAGCGCCAGAAGTACCTGCCGCGCCTTGCGAGCGGCGAGCTCGTCGGCTGCTTCGGTCTGACGGAACCGGACGCAGGCTCGGACCCCGGCGGCATGAAGACGCGCGCCAAGAAGGTCGATGGCGGCTACAGCCTGTCGGGCGCCAAGATGTGGATCACCAATTCCCCCATCGCCGACGTCTGCGTCGTCTGGGCCAAGACCGAGCCGGACGACACGATCCGCGGCTTCATCCTGGAGCGCGGGATGGAGGGGCTCTCGACCCCGAAGATCGAGGGCAAGTTCTCCCTGCGGGCCTCGGTCACCGGCGAGATCGTGATGGACGGCGTGTTCGTTCCGGAAGAGAAGCTGCTGCCCAACGTCTCCGGCCTGAAGGGTCCCTTCGGCTGCCTCAACAAGGCGCGTTTCGGTATCGCCTGGGGCGCCTTGGGCGCGGCGGAGTTCTGCTGGCACGCGGCGCGCAGCTACACCCTCGACCGCAAGCAGTTCGGGCGGCCCCTGGCGCAGACCCAGCTGGTACAGAAGAAACTCTCCGACATGATGACTGAAATCACGCTCGGCCTGCACACCACGCTTCAGGTGGGCCGCCTGCTCGACGAGGGACAGGCGACGCCGGAGATGATCTCCCTGGTCAAGCGCAACTCCTGCGGCAAGGCGCTCGACATCGCCCGCACGGCGCGTGACATGCACGGCGGCAACGGCGTTTCCGATGAGTATCACGTGATCCGCCACGTCATGAACCTGGAGGCCGTCAACACCTACGAGGGCACCCACGACGTACACGCCCTGATCCTCGGACGGGCGCAGACGGGCCTCAACGCCTTTTTCTAGAGGCGGATCACAGCTCGTAGGGAAAGCTGTCGGGTGTCGGCCCGACCTTCTGCGCCAATAGGGAGACACAGAGGTAGCTGCGGCCAAGGGCCTGTTGCGGGTCTTCCCCCGCGACGATCAGACAGGGCCTTGTGTAAAGGCATTGCAGCACGGTTACTCCCATGCTCTCGGGGAAGAGCGCGCGAAAGCCGTTGGCCGAGAACCGCCAGTAGTCGTGCGGCGCGCCGTGCAATGCGAAGCTCTGATGGGAACTGACGTAGATCAGGCCCCCTTGCTTGGTGACCTTCGCCATCTCATGGGCCGCCAGCCAGGGGTACTTGATGTGCTCGAAGGTTGAGAGCGCCAGCGTCGCATCGAAGCTCTCCGGCTCAACAGCTTTGCTGAGGCTATGGGCGTCAGCCACGATGTCCACGCCCTCGCCCGCCTCCTGATCGACTCCCACGTAGCGCACGGCCTTCGGGAAGACGGCATCCCGGCGCAACAAGGGTTGCCCTTCCTGACAGCGTGTACCCAACTCGAGAATCGACAGCCCGTCGCGGTTGGTCAGGCGGCGAACGAGGGCCAGCCAGGCATGATCCAGATCTTCCGTCCGCGGATTCGGCTTTGGAGCGAGAACAGGCGCGAGCCAAGCGGCAGCGCGACGGCGCAGGTCGCTTATCTTGTAGGGGCCGCTCACTGGATCGGATGGGGGTCGAGAAGCTCGCCGATGATGGCGCGCAGTTCCGGCTCGTCGTAGAGGCGGCAGTTGACCTCTCGCATCGGCTGGTTTTCAGGCTTCAGGGACTCGCTAACAAGCAGGTCCAGTTTGCTTGGATTGAGGCCGCTGTCGGAAAGATCAATCTCCAGCCCCACCTCCCGCAGGAAGCGGTCGTAGCCGGCGGCCAGCGCCGCCACATCGCTCAGGCCCAGGGCGCGCGCCACCGCGAGGTGGCGCTCGGGCGCGGCCTCGGCGTTGCTTTTGAGCGCGGCGCGCAGCGCCAGCCCGACGGCGCGTCCGTGATGCACGCCGCCGAGGGCGCCCAGGGCATGGCCGATGCCGTGCGCGATGGCGCAGCCGGTCTCGTCGATCGCGACGCCCGCCAGATAGGCGGCGCGTTGCAGGGCGGCGCGGGCCGTCAGGTCGCCCGGGTCCTCCAATACCTTGGGGAGTTCTTCTCTGACCAGGGCGATGGCCGCCAAGGCGGGACCGTCGCTCTTGGCGTTGGCTTTCCGGTTGGTGGCCGATTCGATGGCATGGACCATGGCGTCCACCGCCGTGGCGACCGTGAGACCGCGCGGCAGCCCGACGGTGAGCTGCGGGTCGAGCAGCACAAGCTTCGCGCGCAAGCCCTCTCCCCAGGTCCAGACCTTGGACCCGTCGCTCAAGGTGTAGACCGCCGTGCGGGTCGCCTCGGAGCCGGTGCCGGAGGTGGTGGGAATGCAGGCGAGCGGCAGGGCCTCCCTGGGTTCCTTGGCCATGAGGGAATAGGCGGCCGCGTTCGCGCCTTCCGCCAGTCCAGCGGCGGCGACCTTCGCCACGTCCAGCGCCGAGCCGCCGCCCAGCCCGACCACGCCGGCCACCTGCGCGGCGCGCCCGGCCTCCATGGCGGCGTCGATCTGGGCTTCCTTGGGATCGCTGGTGAAGTCGCAGAAGGTGACGGGCAGCAGGCCCGCGGCGCTCAGCGCCGCCTGCGCCTGCCCAACGAAGCCCAGCGGCTTCAGCCCCGGGTCGGCGACCAGCAGCACCGAAGAGCCGGGTGGAACGAAGGCCGTAAGGGCCACCCCCAACTGGGCCAGGCAGCCCGCGCCTTCCACAACCTTGCTCGCGGTCGCCGCTACGATCTCGTCGCTCATGCTCGGCCATCCCCCTGAAATCTTGGCCCGGCCGTTATCGGCCCCCTTGGCTGATGAGCTAAGCGTAGCTCCGAGAGGCGGGTCAATCGAAACCCGCAAAAAACCGGACGCACCGCGTCTTGTCTTTGATGTGGAACATCGACTTGAAGGCCGCTTTTGCTCGATGATCCAAGAGCGCGCTTTTTCGCAGGTCACAGAGCTGGAGACGTCTGATGCTCAATTTCCTGGCCTTGTTGCTGGTCTGCCAGTTGGCTGGCGAGGTTCTCCAAAAGCTGAGCGGTCTGCCCCTTCCCGGCCCGGTCATCGGCATGGTCCTGCTTTTCGTGGGCCTGGTTCTGCACGGGGACATACCGGAGGACCTTGGAAAGATCACCAAGGGCCTGCTGGACCATCTGGCCCTCCTGTTCGTTCCCGCCGGCGTCGGGGTCGTGGTGCACCTTTCCCTGATCAAGGACGAGTGGCTGCCCATCACCCTGGCCCTCGTCGTCTCCACCGTGGTGACGATCGCCGTGACGTCCCTGCTGCTGTCCTGGCTGCTGCGGCTCACGGGCAAGGGTCCGCGTGGCCAGGAAAGCAAGGAGTGACGGCAATGGAAGAGCCGCTTTTCTTCGAGCTTTGGGTCTATCTCTCCGAAGAGCCGCTTCTGGGCCTGACCGTCACGCTCCTGGCCTACCTCGCCGGTGACTGGGCCCACCGCAGGTCGGGGCTGAGCCCGATCGTGAACCCGGTGCTCATCGCCGTGCTGCTGCTGGTCGGTTTGCTCTGGGTGACCGGCACCGAATACGCCAAGTACTTCGACGGCGCCCAGTTCGTGCACTTTCTCCTCGGTCCCGCGACCGTGGCGCTCGCGGTGCCGCTCTACCGCAACGTCAAGCGTCTGAAGGAGGCCGCCCTGCCCCTGGGTGTGGCGCTGATCCTGGGGTCCTTGACCGCCAGCCTGACGGCGGTGGGGGCCGCTTGGCTTCTGGGCGCCACGCGCGAAACCCTGCTCTCCATCGCGCCCAAGTCGGTCACCACGCCGGTCGCCATGGGCGTGGCGGAGCAGATCGGGGGCCTGCCGTCCCTGACCGCCGTCCTGGTGATCCTGACCGGCATCATCGGCGCGACGCTCGGGACCTGGACCCTCAATCTCCTGCGCATCAAGGACTGGCGCGCACGCGGCTTTGCCGTGGGAATCGCCTCCCACGGCATCGGCACGGCGCGTGCATTTCAATTGAACGAGGTGGCGGGCGCGTTCGCCAGCTTGGCCCTGGGCCTCAACGGCCTGGCGACCGCGATCCTGGTGCCCTTGATCTTCAGGCTGCTGTAGAGACCTGCTTGGGCAGGGCCATCACGCCCTGGGTGCCGTCGGAGGCCCAGAAGCGCTGCAAGCGGAAGAGGCCTTCGTGCGCCTGCTCGATGGCGTCCACTGCCCGCGGGTCGCGGCTCAGAAGATCGGCCTGCTGCTGGAACAGGGCGGCGAGGCGTTCGGAAATCTCCAGGCCCTTCTCCGTCGCGCGGACATAGATGGAGCGGCGGTCATGCGGGCAGCGGCGCTGCTCCAGATAGCCGTTCTCCACCAGCTTGCGCACGTTGTAGGAAACGTTGGAGCCCTGGTAGTAGCCGCGCTGCATGAGTTCACCGACGCTCAGTTCGGAATCGCCCAGGTTGAAGAGGATCAAGGCCTGAACGTTGTTGAGGTCGCGGACATTGCCACGCTCAAGCTCGGCCTTGACGACCTCGAGCGCAAGACGGTGCAGGCGCTCGATCAACGAGATTGTCTCTACATAGGTTTTGTTCACGTCCCGTCCTCTTTCATCAGGTCCAGGTTCTGATTAGCGCTGCATCAGCGCGACTTGCGATAAATTTTAGGCACCCCCTCTTAACGGCGGCTTAACAGCGCGGATTTTTCCCGCGGACCGGGGCGGATCCCGCTGGATCCCCCTGCAAATCCCTGATTCTGCTATGCTTGCCGGGAGGCTACGACTGCGGGAGAAAGCCATGAAGATCGACGGCGGATGCCACTGTGGCGCCATAAGCTACGAAGCGGAAATCGATCCGGAGAAGGTCGGGATCTGCAACTGCCAGGACTGTCAGCAGCTCTCGGCTTCGGCGTTCAGGACCATCGTCCTGGTGGAGAGCGAGAACTTCCATATCCTGAGCGGAAGGCCGAAGGTCTACGTGAAGACCGCCGACAGTGGGAACGAACGAGAGCAGACCTTCTGCGAGACCTGCGGCTCGGCGCTCTACTCCACCTCCGTCGGAGAGGATCCGAAGATCTACAGCATCCGGGTCGGCACGGCGCGCCAGCGCGCCGAGATGACGCCCAGGTTCCAGATCTGGACGCGCTCCGCCCTGCCCTGGCTCAAGGACATCGCGGGCATCCCGGCAAAGGAAAAGCAGTAGCTACTTCTCGCCCTGGATCAACTTGATGATGGCGGAATAGTCGAGACCGGCATTGCCCGCGTTGCAGAAGATCGTGTAGAGCGCCGCGGCCTCGGCCCCCAAGGGCGTTGCCGCCCCGGCCTGCGCGGCGGCCTGCTGGGAAAGCCGCAGGTCCTTCAACATCATGCCGGCCGCAAAGCCCGGCTTGTAATCGCGGTTGGCCGCCGCCGTCTCCACGATTCCAGGCAGCGGAAGATGGTTCAACATCGCCCAGCAAGACCCTGATGATTTTGAAGAAATAGCAAACAGTTTCTCCGGGTCGAGACCCAGGGACTGACCAAGATTGAAGGCCTCGGAGATGCCCAGCATGGTGATGCCGAGGATCATGTTGTTGCAGACCTTGGCGACCTGGCCGTTGCCGGCCCCGCCCGCGTGCACCACCGCCTTGCCCATGATGTCGAGCAGCGGTTCGGCGCGCTTGAAGGCCTCCTCGCTGCCGCCGACCATGAAGGTCAGGGCGCCCGCTTCCGCGCCCGCAACCCCGCCGGAGACCGGCGCATCGACCATGGCGTGGCCCGCCGCCTCCGCCGCTTCGTGCGCCGCCCTGGCCGAGGCGACGTCGATGGTCGAGGAATCGATCAGGAGGCACCCCGGTTCAGCGGCCTCGATAACGCCGCCTTCGCCCATGTAGACCTCACGCACATGCTGGCCGGCCGGCAGCATCGTGATGACCGCCTCGGCGCCTGCGACCGCCTCCGCGGCGGAAGCGGCCGCCGATACGCCCTTCTCGCCCGCGGCCTCCAAGTTGTCCGCCATGACGTCGAAGCCCGCGACCTGATGGCCCGCCTTGACGAGGTTCGCGGCCATGGGCCCGCCCATGTTGCCGAGTCCGATGAAAGCAATGCGCATGGCGATCTCCTCCGCTCGTCTTTTGGATTTGTTTCAGGTCTCAGCCTAGAAGGTGAGGTCGCCCTCTCCAAGCGGTTCGAAGCAGGCCGCGACCTTCGCAGGGTCGACCTGCTCGATGCTGGCGGGATTCCACTTGGGCGCGTGGTCCTTCTCCACCAGCACGGCCCGGATGCCCTCATAGAAATCGCCGCCCGCCATCAGGGCCTGACTGACCCGGAACTCCATGGTCATGCAATCGTCGAAACTGAGTTCGGCGCCGCGGTGAATAAGCTCGAAGGCCAGCACCACGGAGAAGGGCGAGCGCTTGCGCAGCGTCTCCAGAGTGGCCGCCGCCCAGGGCGTGCCTTCTTTCTCCAGGCCCTCAAGGATCTCCCCAACCGAGGGCGCGGCGAAGATCCGGTCGATGGCCGCGCTGTTCTCCGCCAGCGGCGGGCGGCCCGGCTCGACCTCCAGGGCGTTCAGAACCTCGGTCACCTTGGAGTCCGCATGGCCGGAAAGGTCGGCCGAGGCGAGAGCCTCCAGCACCTCGGCCTTGTCGCGTTCGCCGACATGGTGATTGGCCACCCCCACCAGACAGCAGTCGGCCGCCTTCAGGCGGTCACCGGTCATTGCCAGATAGAGCCCCGTCTTGCCCGGAAAGCGCGGCAGGAAATAGGACCCGCCCACATCGGGGAAGAAGCCGATGGCCGTCTCCGGCATGGCGAACAGGGTGCGCGATCCAGCGACCCGGTGGCTGCAATGGATGGAAACGCCGACGCCGCCGCCCATGGTGATGCCGTCGATCAAGGCGACGATCGGCTTGGAAAAGTGGTGCAGGTCGTGGTTGAGGCTGTACTCTTCCCAGAAGAAGTCCCTGGTGAGAGAATCGCCGTCCTTGCCCGCCTGCCAGACGGCGCGTACGTCCCCGCCCGCGCAATAGGACTTCTCGCCCGCGCCCTGGATGGCCACGGCGGCGACGGAGTCGTCTTCGGCCCACGCGTGCAGGACCTTGTCCATCTCTTCGATCATCGTGAGGGTCAGGGCATTGAGCGCCTTGGGGCGGTTCAGCGTGATCACGCCGAGCGCACCGCGACGCTCCAGAAGGATTTCGGGTTCTTGGCCGTCGGTGTCAGTCATGGAGGGGCTTCGCCTTTTTGTCTTCGGGAGAGCGGTTCAGTCTTCGCTCAAGAGCTTCCGCGCGATGATCAGGCGCATGATCTCGTTCGTGCCTTCCAGGATCTGGTGGACCCGGACATCGCGCAGATAGCGCTCGATTGGATATTCCTTGATGTAGCCGTAGCCGCCATGAAGCTGCAAGGCCTCGTTGCAGACCTTGAAGCCGATGTCGGTGGCGAAGCGCTTGGCCATGGCGCAAAGCTTGGTGGCCTCCGGCGCGCCCGCGTCCAGGGCCGAGGCCGCGCGGTAAAGCAACAGCCGGGCGGCTTCCAGCTCGGTGGCCATGTCGGCGAGCTTGAACTGCAAGGCCTGGAACTCCGCCAGGGCCTTGCCGAACTGCTTGCGCTCCTTGACGTAGGCGAGCGCGGCGTCGAGACAGGCGCCCGCTGCGCCCAGGGAACAGGCGCCGATGTTCACGCGACCGCCGTCCAGCCCCATCATGGCGATCTTGAAGCCGTCCCCCTCGGACCCGAGTCGGTGACTTTGGGGAACCAAAGCGTCTTCGAAGATGACCTGGCGGGTCGGCTGACTGTTCCAGCCGAGCTTCTTCTCTTTCTTCCCGAAGCTGAGGCCCTCGGTGCCCTTCTCCACCACCAGGGTCGAGATGCCCTTCGGTCCCTCCCCGCCCGTGCGGCACATGACCAGGTAGATGTCGCTCGACCCGCCGCCGGAGATGAAGGCCTTCTGGCCGTTGAGCCGGTAACTCTCTCCGTCCGCTTCGGCGCGGGTGCGCAGTGAAGCGGCGTCGGAGCCCGACCCCGGTTCGGTCAGGCAATAACTGGCGAAGTGCTCCATGGACGTCAGCTTGGGAAGAAAGCGCTCGCGCTGCTCGTCGTTCCCGAAACGGTCGATCATCCAGGCGGCCATGTTGTGGATCGAGATGTAGGCGGCGGTTGATGGACAGGCTCTTGCTAGCTGCTCGAAAATGATGGCGGCGTCCAGACGCTTTAGACCCGACCCGCCCACGTCATCCCGGACGTAGATTCCGGCGAATCCCAACTCTGCGGCGCGACGAAGTGTTGCAACCGGAAAGATTTCCTCTTCATCCCAACGCGCGGCCTCTGCTAGCATCTCATTGTATGCGAAGTCGCGGGCCATCTCCTGAAAAGCGCGCTGTTCTTCGTTGAAGGTGAAGTCCATGGAAAGGTGCCCTCCTGCCGCGTTCCACCGCCCTACAAGGTGATCGATTGATAAACTGCGCAGATGTGCTGTCAATCGCTCGCGGCTAAAGCAGTGCCTGACCTGAAAAAAATTGTAACCGCAAAGGGTTAGTGATACAATTATGTGTTGCATCACAGGGGTTGAAAACGCGAAAAAGTTTCTCTTTTGCGCGTTGCAACGGGGAGGTAACTGAATGGCCGATAAATTCGATGCCGCAATCGGCAAGCGGCTGCGGCAGCTTCGCACGGAGCGCGGCCTAACGCAGACGCAGCTTGGTGATATGCTGGAGGTCAGCTTTCAGCAAATACAGAAGTATGAGAAAGGGACCAACCGGATCGGCAGTGGCCGTCTCTGGGTCATCAGCCGGCTTTTGAATGCCCCGATCACCTATTTCTTCGAAGAGTTGGAAGAGGTAAGCAACACTGCCGAGCCGGAACCGGTCGGCGATGGCCGCCTGTCCCGCGATTCCGTTCAACTTGCACGGGCTCTGAACGAACTGGCCGACAGCGATGTAAAGAGCCAAGTGGCGAAGCTGATCAAAGCGATCGCCAAGTCCGAACACGGCTGACAGCAAGTTTTTCCCGTCTCTCTAGAGGCAATCGGCGCTTGACAGGCCCGGTCGCCTGACCCTTTACTTTTTGTCGCGCCGATTTGAACCACAGCTTGCGGGCGCGTTATAAGTACGGCTAAAGCGAGGGCTCTCGCTCCTATACTTCAGGAGCCGCAGGAAAACCGCCCCAACGCTTTGGTCGTGGCGGTTTTTTTATGGCCCGAAGTGAGAAGGAGCCGACCCATGACCGACCCGACCCATGACTGCGACAGCCAGTCCTTCCCTCCCCGGTGTTCCGCCGGAGCGCAGCAGAGCGCACGGCGAGCCTCTCGGTATGAAGTCCAGCGTTCTGTGACCAGCCTCACAGAACACCCGAGGCTCTTCCGACTATAAGGCCGCCTTCAGTCGCCCGCTGGCCCAGCGATGGCGGACGGCGGATAGGCACCTCAAAAGGGAAAGTCGGAAAATGGTTCAAGAAGTCTCATCCGTGGAAGCACCCAAGGCCGCACAGGCAGGATTGTCCGTCGGACTCGCCGTGCATTGTTCCGGGGGGCGCGCCGCCCACTGGTCGTCCCTGAAGTCCGCTTTGACAGCCAACTGGATCCTGCTGACGCCCGAGCTCTACAACTGCGGGGCGCGGGGCGCATGGGACGGCTACGGACCCTACAGCCTGGACCGGGAAGCCGATCTGATCGTCGCGCTCCTGGATCAGGAATCGCAGCCGGTGCATCTGGTCGGTCACTCCTTCGGCGGCAGTGTCGCCCTGCAGGCCGCGCTCAGGCGCAAGGAGAAGGTCGCGAGCCTGACGCTCTACGAGCCCACCGTCTTCCAACTGCTCGCCCATGGCGGGCACGAGGGACGCTCGGCCCATGCCGAGATCGGCGAGTTCGCCTGGGCCTTCGAGGGCCGCATCGCCGAAGGCGACTATCATGGCGGCGCGGAGATCTTCGTCGACTACTGGAACGGCAGCGGCGCCTGGAAGCGTCTGCCGCTGGAGACACGCCGCTCCCTGGCGCTTTGGGCGTCCAAGGGGCCGCTGGACTTCAGGGCGATCTTCTCCTGCAAGACCGGCCCCGAGGAATTGGCCGGCCTGCCGATGGAAACGCTGGTGATCCAGGGCGGACGCAGCCCGAAGCCCGCGCAGGTCGCCTCGAAGCTGCTGACCCGCTTCCTGCCCCATGGGCGTCTGCATCGCGTGGTGAAGGCAGGTCACATGGGCCCGCTCAGCCATGGAGAGGAAGTCGCCAGGACCATGGCGCAGCAGATGCAGCGCCAAGAGGTCAAACGCAAACACGGCAAGAAGACCGGCCGGGAGGACCTTCCGGCGAGACAAGGTCAAAGACCCATTCATGCCGCCGCTTGAGGCCGCAACCTCTGCCGGCGGAACCCTGAACCAACTGAAGACAGACTGTTGAATAGGAGGACCAAAGAGATGACAGACACGACGAAAAACCCGGAAACCCTCGTACTCCACGAAGGCTACCGCGCGGACCCGGCGACCGGATCGGTCGCCGTGCCGATCTACCAGACCACGTCCTATCAGTTCGATCATGCGGAGCATGCCGCGAACCTCTTCGCGCTGAAGGAGCTGGGCAACATCTACACGCGCATCATGAACCCGACGGTAGACGTGCTCGAAAAGCGCCTTGCCGCGCTGGAGGGTGGCGTTGCGGCTCTCGGCGTCTCCTCCGGACAGGCGGCCACCGCCATCGCGGTCCAGAACATCGCCAAGGCGGGGGACAACATCGTCTCCTCCACCGATCTTTACGGCGGCACCTGGAACCTCTTCGCCAACACCCTGTCGCAGCAGGGCATCGAGGTGCGTTTCGTGGATCCGGCGGATCCGGAGGGCTTCCGCAAGGCGACGGACGAGAAGACCCGCGCCTACTACGCCGAGACCCTGCCGAACCCGAAGCTGAACGTCTTCCCCATCGCGGAAGTGGCGGCCATCGGCAAGGAGCTTGGCGTGCCCTTGATCATGGACAACACGGCCTGCCCCATTCTCTGCAAGCCGATCGAGCACGGCGCGTCGATCGTCGTCTACTCGACCACGAAGTACATTGGGGGCCACGGCACCTCGATCGGCGGCGTGATCGTCGACAGCGGCGCCTTCGACTGGGAGGCGAACGCCGAGCGCTTCCCGCTCCTGAACCAGCCGGACCCCAGCTACCACGGCGCGGTCTGGACCGAGGCGGTGAAGCCGCTGGGGCCGATCGCCTACATCATCAAGGCGCGCGTGACCCTGCAGCGCGACCTGGGCGCGGCCATGAGCCCCTTCAACGCCTTCCAGTTCCTGCAAGGGCTTGAGACCCTGCCGCTGCGCATCCGGGAGCACTGCCGCAACGCCGCGGCGGTGGCGGAGTTCCTGGCGGGGCACGAGGAGGTGTCCCGCGTGATCTTCGCCGGCGCCCATGAAGACGCCGAGCAGAAGCGCCGGGCCGAAACCTATCTGAAGGGCGGCTTCGGGGGCCTGGTCGGCTTCGAGCTGAAGGGCGGCGCGGAGGCCGGGCAGCGCTTCATCAACGCGCTGGAACTCTTCTATCACGTGGCCAACATCGGCGACGCGCGTTCGCTCGCCATCCACCCGGCGACCACGACGCACTCCCAGCTGACGCCGGAAGAACAGGCGCAGAGCGGCGTGACGCCCGGCTACGTCCGCCTGTCGGTCGGCATCGAGCACATCGACGACATCCTGGCCGATCTGAAGCAGGCCCTGGATGCCGCCGGCCGCGCCACCCAGGCGGCCTGAGGCACTCCCAGACCCCAGCCACGAGGGAGCCGCGGTTCAGCGCCGCGGCTCCCTTTTTTTGTGCCCCGCCCTCACCCGCTTCCTTCTTGTTGAGGTCCGCGCGAGCGCCTAGACTTCGGCTCAACCGACGATCAGCAGGGACTTGAACGAGGCGCATGAGCAACGGAACGGTATTTCCTGGCGCGAGCTTTCCGGCCACCCGCATGCGGCGCACACGCAGCGCGCCCTGGATCCGCCGCATGGTGGCGGAAAACACGCTCACCAGCGATCAGCTTATCTGGACCGTCTTCCTGCGCGAAGGCGATGGGCAAGCAACGCCCGTCGAGTCCATGCCGGGCGTCGTCCGGCATTCGGTGGAGGGGCTGGTCGAAGCCGCCCGCGAAGCCCGCGACCTGGGCATCCCGGCGCTGGCGCTCTTCCCCTATGTCGAGGCGGACAAGAAGACCCCGACGGCGGACGAGGCGACCAATCCGGACAACCTGATCTGCCGTGCGGTGCGCCGCCTGAAGGAGGAGCTTCCCGACCTCGGCCTGATCTGCGATGTGGCCTTGGACCCTTACAACTCGCTGGGCCACGACGGGCTGGTGGAGGGCGAGCGGATTCTCAATGACGAGACCAACGCCGTGCTCTGCCGTCAGGCGGTGGTGCAGGCCAGCGCCGGCTGCGACGTGATCGCTCCTTCGGACATGATGGACGGGCGCATCGGCGTCATCCGGCAGGCGCTGGACGAGGCCGGGCATCAGGACGTGAAGATCATGAGCTACGCCGCCAAGTACGCCTCGGCCTTCTACGGGCCCTTCCGCGACGCCATCGGGTCGGGCGGCTTTCTGACCGGCGACAAGAAGACCTACCAGATGGACCCGGCCAACTCCGACGAAGCCTTGCGGGAAGTAGCCCTCGACCTCAGCGAGGGCGCGGACATGGTGATGGTCAAGCCGGGCATGCCCTATCTCGACATCATCCGGCGGGTGAAGGAAACCTTCGCGGTGCCGGTCTTCGCCTACCAGGTGAGCGGCGAGTACGCGATGCTGAAAGCCGCCGCCCAGAACGGCTGGCTGGACAACGACCGCGCCGTTCTCGAATCGCTGCTGGCCTTCAAGCGGGCGGGCTGCTCGGGCGTGCTGACCTATGCCGCCGTGGAGGCCGCCCGGCTGCTGCGCGGCTGAACGCTCTCGAAGAACTCCAGGATCCGCCGCTCGTGCCAGGGCACGGGATGGTCGGCGGCGTGGAACCCCACATGACCACCGCCCGAAGGCATGAGCAGCCTGAGATTGGGCTTTTCCTCCCAGACCGGCAGGCGGTAGCTGTCTGCGGGAATCCAGGGGTCGTCCTCGGCGTGAACCACCAGGACCGGCTGATCGATCGCCGGCAGGAACGCCTTCGCCGAACAGCGGCGGTAATAGTCGTCCGCCCCGGCGAAGCCGTTACGCGGTCCGACGATGGCGTCGTCGTAGTCGAAGAGCGTGGTGAGGCCGGGGACCCGCGAGGCGTAGGGCTCCTCCAACCCTCCGGGCGTGGCCAGGGCCTCCGCCTTCATGCGCCTTAGCAGGTAGTTGTGATAGAGCCGGTTGCGCGGCGCCATGATGCGTTCTTGCGCCGCCTTCAGGTCGACCGGGGCGGAGACGCTGGCCGCCGCCGTGACCGGCAGGTCTTGGCCTTCCTCAGCCAGGAACTTCAAGAGCAGGTTACCGCCGAGAGAATAGCCGGTCAGGAAAAGTCCGCCTTCGAAGGCCGAGGGAACCTGCTCGCTGAGCGCCCTCAGCGCGTCCGCGAGATCGCCGCTGCGCCCGGCGTGATAGTGCGCCCGCGCTAGCTTGCGGCCCGGCGCCGCGCCCCGCAGGTTGAGCCTCAGCACCGCGTAGCCCTGCGACAGGGCATGGGCGGCGGCGGTCCGCACGTGCTTAGAGTCCTCGCAGCCCGTCAGGCCGTGGATCAGCACGAGGAGCGGCCTGTCCGGCCCCGGCTCGCCATGCAGCTTCGCCGCCAGGGCGTCGCCGCTGCCGTCCTTCATGCCCAGCGTCAGGGGCCGACCGGGCCAGGCGGAGAGATCGGCTGGCTTTCCGGTCAGGAAGTTCCGCAGGGTCTGGAGGTCGCCGCCGATCCAGGGGCTTCGGGCGCGGAAGCTCTGCGCTGTCGATGTCTTGGCGTCGATCGCGGTCATGCAGAAGAGATAGGCGCTGGGACAGCACAAGGCCAGAGCCCCCTATCGCGCAGGCCGCAGATAGCAAAGCCAGTAGACCAGAGCCACGAAAAGCGAGCCGCCCACGATGTTGCCGAGGGTAACGGGCAGGAGGTTCCCGAAGAGACCCGCTAGGTCGAAGCTCCCGCCCGCCAGCATGCCCATGGGGATCAGGTAGAAGTTCGCCACCGAGTGCTCGAAACCCAGGGCTACGAAGGCGCTGATGGGAAAGAGGATCGCGAAGATCTTACCCGTCACGTCCCGCGCGGCCATGCAAAGCCAGACCGCGAGGCAGACCAGCGCGTTGCAGAGGAGCCCCCGGAAGAACGCCTCGGGGAAGGACAGCGCCAGCTTGGCCTCGGCAATGCGCGCCGCGGTCTCGCCAACCGCGCCGCCGCCGAGCGAGAGCGTGCCGGACAGCTGGACCATCAGGACGCAAGCCAGCGCACCGGCGGCATTGGCGAGGTAGACGGCCAGCCAGTTGCGCAGCAGCTTGGCGCTGGAAACCTTGCGGTCGGCCCAGGCCATGACGATCAGGTTGTTTCCGGTGAAGAGCTCCGCGCCCGCCACCACGACCAGAATCAGCCCCAGCGAGAAGGCGACGCCGCCCAGAAGCCGCGTGGGCCCGAACCCCAGTTCGGAGCCGGTCACGCTCATGGTGTAGAACATGGCGCCAAAGGCGATGAAGGCCCCGGCGAGCAGGCCCAGGAGGATGAGCTGCAGGAGCGGCGCGTTGGCCTTCTTCACTCCCACCGCCTCGACCATCGCGGCCACCTGGGCGGGCGGATAGGCATCGAGCGGCGCGGGACTGACGCTGGTGATCGGCTTTTCCTGATCGGCCACGCAGACGGCCCTCCCCTCGGTTCAGCATGAAGAGAGCGCAGAGTGGCGTTTCGGAATGGCGGAGGTCTTTGACCTGGGTCAAGCGGCGTTCAGGAAACGCACCACCGGCGCAATCTGCGAAGCTTCCATCAAGGGGGGCGCATGGCCGCAGCCCTGGAACTCCTGGAGCCCGCAACCCGGCCCGCGTTTGGTCATCTCCTCGGCCGTCTCGGACAACAGGAGGTCGGACTGCGCCCCGCGCAGCAGCAGGACCTCGGCGGAGACCGCGTCCCAGACGTCCCAGAGCGAGACGTCTTCAAGGTGCGCGTCCTTGAAGGGGGCTGCGATGGCCGGATCGTAGTTCGGCAGGTACCCGCCCTCGCCGTCCGGCGCGACGCTGATTTCGATAAAGCGCCGCCAATGCTCCGCATCGGTGATGCCGAAAGGCAGATAGACCTTCTGAAGGTGCGCATCGGCGTGGGCCAGGCTCTCGAAACGCCAGTCGTAGGACAGGTATTGGGCGATGCGCTCCAAGGCGGCCTTGGGGATGAAGGGCCCGACGTCGTTCACCACCATGCGGCGGATCAGCTCCGGCTGCTGCGCCGCCAGCATCATGCCGATAAGGCCGCCCATGGAGGTTCCCACCCAATCGACTTGAACGGCATCCAGATGCCGCGCCAAGGCGAGCGAGTCGTCCAGATACTGCGGATAGCCGTAAGCCGAGGGGTCGTCCAGACGGCCGCTCTCACCGCGCCCCACCACGTCGAGAGACACGACATGGCGTCCGCTTTCGGCCAACGCGCCGCCCAACTTCTCGAAGTCGAGAGCATTGCGGGTCAGGCCGTGGACGCAGACGATGGGCGGCCCCGCGCCCTCCCGGTTCCATTCAAGATAAGAGAGCGCCGGGCCCGCCGGGCTTTCGAAGCTTCCTCGCCGCATCAAGCCGCCACGACGGAAGGCGCGCAGGGCCCCTTCAGGCCCGCAGCCACCGGATCGTCGTTCACGGTCACGAAGGTCTCGGGGAAGAAGCCGTTGAAGCGCGAGGCCATGGCGTTCGAGTAGGCGCCGAGCTGGTCGATCTCGATCCAGTCGCCTTCCTGAACGTCCACCGGCAGGGTAAAGGCGCCCTCGACCACGTCCACGGAGTCGCAGGTCGGACCCATCATGGCGTAGCTTTGGAACTCGTTGGAGGACGGCGGGCCTTCCAGGCGCACCAGACGGGTCGGCGGTCGCATCTCGCTGGAGGTCAGCTCGTTCAAGGAGCCGTAGATGCCGTCGTTGATGTAGAGCTTGTCGTCCTTGCGAAGCTGGACCTGCACCAGAAGGGAGACGCCGGTCGCGACCAGGGCCCGCCCCGGCTCGCACCAGATGTCGACGGTCGGCGGCAGCTTGATGCGCTTCAGCCCTTCGCGGACCGCCTCGAAGTACTTGTGGATCGGCGGCGGCTCCATGTTGGCGTAGCGCGCGGGGAAACCGCCGCCCACGTCGACGGCCACCGGCTCCACGCCCGACAGCGCCAGCATCCTGCCGACCGCTTCCAGGGCGGCGATGTAAGCCCCGGGGTCCATGCACTGGGATCCGACGTGGAAGGCGACGCCCGCCTCCATGCCGAGCGCCTTGGCGCGCTTCATCATCTCAGCACCCTCCTCCACCGTGGCCCCGAACTTTCCGGCCAGATGGAACAGCGTGCCCTCCGCCTTGGGCGTGGTGATGCGCACCATGATCACGACGTCGTCGCCGCCGGTCTCCTCGTAGACCTTTTCCAGCTCGGCGGGGTGATCGACCACGTAGTGGCGGATGCCATAGACCTTGTAGGCCATCTCCAGCGCCGCGCGGGTCTTGACCGGATGCATGAAGTAGGCGCCGGCCTCCTCATAGCTCTCGCAGATCTGAGCGATCTCGGCGAGGGACGCCGTATCGAAATGACGGATGCCGCCCGCGTAGAGCGCATCCAGCACCATCGGGTGCGGGTTGCTCTTGACCGCGTAGAGCACCTTCCCCGGAAAGCCGGTCAGGAAGCGCTTCGCGTTGCGGGTCAGAACCTCGGGCCTGACGCAGTAGACGGGATAGCTGGGGCGCAGCTCCCGCACCACGGAGGCGACATCGGGAAATACTTTGGCTGCCTTGGACAAAGCCTGGCTCCTAAGCCTTGGGAGAGGAAAGAGACGATCCTTCCAAGGATAAGGCTTAGACGCGGGCGGCGAAACCCCGTGCGAACGCCGTCAGGCAGTCTTTTTCGACGGCTTGCGGCTGAAGTATCCATCGCTGTCCGAGGCGCGGGCCGCGCGTAGCTGCTTGGCGACCTCGCCGCTCAAGGCCACCTCCCCATCCTTCACGTAGGCTTCGTGGTTGGCCTCGATGGAATCCGGATCGTAGCGGTAGTTGACCATCAGGCCCGCGGCCTGCTGCATCCCCTTGGCCGAACGGTCGCCCATCCAGTTGATGCGCTCCAGCCGCGCGCCGTTGCGCAGGTGGAAGCGCCCGACGGGGTCGATGGGCTGCCGGTCGCTCCGCCGCTGATCGAAATAGATCGACACCAGGCGCAGCAGCGCCTCCTTCATGGCGCGGCGCGTGGTCTCGTCGTCCTCCCAGCCGGGGCGCGCCAGGATGCTGCGGAAGGCCTCCGCCGCCTTGTCGCTGCCCGCAAGGGCGCGCAGGCCGCCCTGCTCCTCCTCGGTCAAGACCGACAGAAGGGCCGCGTCTTCAAGGCCCTTCAGCCAGGACATGAAGCCCGGCACGGGCGAGAGGGTCGCAAAGGTCCTGAGATTGGGGTGTTCCGACTTCAGGCGCTGGACCGCGCCCTTGATGAGGTATTCGCCAAAGGAGATGCCGGTGAGGCCCTTTTGCGTGTTGGAGATGGAATAGAAGATGGCCGTGTCGGCGCTCGCCGGATCAGAGAGCGGCGCCTCCTCATCCAGCAGCGCCTGCACCGAGCCGGCCAGGCCCTTGACCAGGGCCACCTCGACGAAGGCCAGCGGCTCCTCGGGCATGCGCGGGTGGAAGAGCGCATAGCAGCGCCGGTCCGAATCCAGACGGTTGCGCAGGTCGTGCCAGGAACGGATCTCGTGCACGGCCTCGTAGTCGATCAGCTTTTCCAGAAGCGAGGCAGGCGAATCCCAGGTGATGGGCCGCAGGTCCAGGAAACCGAAGTCGAACCAATGCTCAAGTAAATCCTTAAGGTCTTCGTCTAACGATTTGAGCGAAGAGGATTCTTTCGTCATTGGAAGAAGCTCCGCGCGCAGGTCGACGAGGAACTTGACGCCTTCCTTCAGCGCGGTGAACTTGGTGATCAGCCGGCGCCGCTGCGGCACCAGCGCGCGGCGCAGGCTCTGCTCCGCCTCTAGCCTTTCCGCCTTGGTCGAGGCCCGCGCGAATCCCTCGACAGCCTCCTCCACCAGCGCCTGATCGACCGCGAAGTCCTCGGCCAGGATCGTCAGGAAGCGGCGGCGGCCCTCGCTGTCCGCCTTCAGGTAAAGCTGTCCCAGTTCGGCGGCCTGGAGCCGCGCCGAAACCTCCCCGCCCCGCGCGTCCAGACACTCCTGCATGAAACGCTTGAGCGCGCGGCGGTCGGTCGGGGGCAGGTGCGGCTCTGGCAGGCCGATGGTGCGGGCCGCGGAGTTCGCGGCCTCGCGCCAGGCCGAGCTGAGGTTGCGCAGGGTGCGTCCGACCAGCCCGGCCCGCGGTTCGGATGCTTCAGTCTGGTTGGCGGCTTGGGCCATAGGCAAATCTCTCAACTGGTCAGCGGTCGCCACCCCCTAGAAGATAGGGATCGGACGGCGGGCATGACAGCCCTCTTTCTCTATATTGCCGGCCCCATCAAGGCCTCCGGCAGCCACAAGGCGATCTCCGGGAAGATGCAGAGCAGCACGATGGCGACCACCATGCAAAGCATGAAGGGCAAGGCCCCCAACAGGATCGTCTGCAACTTAACGTCCGGCGCAATGCCGTTGATGACGTAGAGGTTCAGTCCCACCGGCGGGGTGATCAGCCCGATCTCCATGTTGATGGTCAGGACCACGGCGAACCAGATGGCGTCGAAACCGATGGTCTCGATGATCGGCAAGAGCGTCGGGGCCGCCATCAGGATGACCGCGACCGGCGGCAGGAAGAAACCCGCGACCAGCAGGAACAGGTTGATGCAGCCCATCAGGACCCAGCGGTTGACCTCCAGGTCCGCGATCCACATGGCCAGCGACTGGGTGATGAAGAGGCTGGACATCATGTAGCTGAACAGGTCGGCGGCGGCGATGATCATCAGGATCATCACCGACTCCCGCATGGAATCGCGGAAGATGGAGAAGAGCTCGCCCTTGCGGTGAACCTTGTAGATCACGATCACCAGCAGCAGGCAGAACATCGCGCCCACGCCCGCCGCTTCCGAAGGCGTGGCAACGCCGCCGTAGAGCACGTAGAGGATACCGGCGATGATGAGCAGGAAGGGACCGACCTTCGGCAGCATCTCGATCTTCTGCATCAGACTGTAGCGCAGGCCGGGTTCGACGAACTCGTAGCCCTTTCGCCAGGCCGAAAAGAGTCCCCAGGCGATGAACAGCCCCGTCAGCAGCAGGCCGGGCACCAGCCCCGCCAGGAAGAGCCGCCCGATCGAGGTCTCGGTCGCGATGCCGTAGACGATCATGGTGATCGACGGCGGGATCAGGATGCCGAGCGTGCCGCCCGCGGCGATGGAACCGGTCGCGACGGAGGCGGGATAGCCGCGCTTGCGCATCTCCGGGATGCCCATCTTGCCGATCGCCGCACAGGTCGCGGGCGAAGAGCCCGATAGCGCGGCGAAGATCGCGCAGGCGCCGATGTTGGAGGCCATGAGCCCGCCCGGCACGCGGTAGAGCCAGCGGTCCAGGGCCTCGTAGAGGTCGGCGCCGGCGCGCGAGGAGGCGATGGCCGCCCCCATCAGGATGAACATGGGGATCGAGAGCAGCGCGAAGCTGTCCAAGCCGCCATAGAAGATATCGGCGACGAAGGAGAGCGCGCCGAAGCCGTCGAAGACCACCAGGAAGCCGACGGCGACGATGCCGAGGCTGAAGGCGACCGGCGCGCCCGACAGCAGAATGACGATCGTGACGATGGCGACCAAGAGGCCGATTTGAAGCTCACTCATGGCCCCTACTCCCCACCCTTGGGTGGCAACCCGAAGGGCATGTCACGCCCGGTTAAAAGCGCAAGCACGTCGGCCAGGTATTGCAGGCAGACGAGCCCCAGGCCAAGCGGGATCGCCATGTAGGGGATCCACAAGGGCGGCGCCCAAACCGTCTCGTTGCGCCAACCGTTGGTCAGGGCCTCCAGCCAAACCTCGAACCCGGCGAAGCCGACCACCGCGCAGAAAACGAAGGAGAGGCCCGAGGCGACAAGCGCCAGCAGCAGACGCCCCTTCTGCCCCAGGTACTGCGGCAGCAGGTCCACGTTCACATGGCCGCGCGTCAGCAGCACGTAGGGGCTGCCCAGCAGCGTCGAGCCGATGATCGAAAAGGTCACGAACTCGTGCTGCCAGATGGCGGAACTGTTGAGGATGTAGCGAACGATGACCAGATGGCAGACCGCCAAGACGGCCGCCAGCAGCAGAAGCACCGCTATGACGCCGAAGAAGCGGGAGGTCCAGCGGACAGCGGAAATGAAGGCGTCCATTCTTCTCGATCCCCTGCGGAACTTTGGTGGGTCCTTAGCAGACCGCAAAAACCTCCGAAAAGAAACGGGGGCCGCAGCTCAGCGGCCCCCGCCCCCTCGTTGGATCACTCGACGGCCAAGGCCTTCTCGATGATCTCGGCCCCGCCGGGGACGTTCTCGGCGAAGATCTTGTAAGAGGACTTTTTCGCCACGGCGACCCAGGCGTCGTAATCCTCCTTGGTCATCGGATTGATCTGGACGCCGGCCTTCTCGTAGACCTCGACCAGTTCCTTATCCAGGCCCTTGGCTTCCTCGAAGAAGTAGTCCTCGGCGACCTGGCCCGCGTCCATCAGCGCCTTCTGCTGTTCAGGCGTCAGGGAATCGAAGGACGACTTGGACATCAGGATCGGCTCGTACATGAACCAGAGGGCGAAATCCCCCGGAGGCGTCAGGCACTTGACCTGCTCGTAGATCCGGTAGGAAACGAAGGAGCCCGAGCTGGTGTTCGCGCCATCGAGCACGCCGGTCTGAAGACCGGTGTAGAGCTCGGAAGACGGCATGGAGTTGATCGAGGCGCCGGCCTCGACCAGCATCTGCTCGAAGGCCGGACCGGCCGCGCGCATGACCTGGCCCTGCGCATCGGCGGGGCTGGTGATGCACTTGTCCTTGCCGACAAAGCCACCGGCCAGCCAGGCGTCGGACAGCACGATGATGCCCGCGTCATTGATGATCTTCTTGATCTCATCCATGTAGGGCGAATCGTTCAGACGCTTTGCGTGATCGTGGTTCTTGACCAGACCCGGCATCAGCGTGGCGCTGAACTGCGGGTGACGGCCGCTCGCGTAGTCCAGCGGGAATGCCGAGATGTCGAGCTGGTTCTTGGTCATGGCGTCCCACTGCTGCTTCGCCTTGAAGAGCGAGCCGCCGGGATAGACCTGCACCTTCAGATCGACGCCCGCCTTTTCGACTTCCTTGGCGATGATCTGCACCATCTCGTCGCGCACGTCGCCCTTGCCGCCGGGCCACTGGTGAGAGGCCTTGAGCGTGGTTTCCGCGAGTGCCGGCGTGGCCAGCATGAGAGCAGCGGCGGCGACGCCGGCTACCTTCAGATGGAATGACTTGCTAGTGAACATTTCTTGGTTCTCCTCCCATTAGAAACGTCGGCTGAGACGGGCCATTACAGTCGCCCCTCCCTCACCGAACCCCCCGCTTCAGCGCGGGGGCATTTTTTCCTCTAACTCCCGATGCGGCTTAGCTCGCGTCATAGCGGAAGACGAAGCCGCACTATCGAAAGGTTACGGTCAAAGTAGCGCGCTGTCCAGTCTTGTATACAAAAACCACTTCTGTGCATAATGTTTACGAATTCAGAGCAACCGGACTATCGAGCAGTGGGGCCGCGATGTCAGGCGAACAGGCCATAAGCGCCAAGAATATGAGCGCCAAGAATGCGAGCGCCAAGAAGCGGATGAGGACAGCCGACCACCTGCGCCGTCAGTTGGAGGCGGAGATCCTGTCCGGCGCGCTGGCCCCGGGCGCGCGGCTCGACGAAACCCTGCTGGCCAAACGCTTCGGCGTGTCCCGAACCCCGGTCCGCGAAGCGCTCCTGCAGCTCTCCTCTTCCGGCCTGATCGAGATGCGCCCGCGCCAGGGAGCGCTGGTCTCCAAGGTCTCGGCAAAGACACTCTTTGAAATGTTCGAGGTGATGTCGGAGCTGGAAGGTCAGTGCGCGCGACTTGCCGCCCAGCGCATGACGCCGGAGGAGCGCTACAAGCTTCAGGCGGCCTTCGAGTCCTGCCGCCGCGCCGCCGAGGCGGGCAGCGCCGACGACTACTACGACGCCAACCAGCAGTTCCACGAGGCCATCTATGAGGGCAGCCACAATGCCTTTCTGGAGCAACAGACCCTGAACCTGCGCAACCGCCTGGCCGCCTACCGCCGCATCCAGTTGCGGCGAACGCGGCGCATCCCCGCCTCCCTGGACGAGCACGAAGAGGTGATGCGGGCGATTCTGGAGGACCGCGAAGAGGACGCCGAAGCGGCCATGCGCGGCCATGTCGCGATCCAGGGGGACAGCTTTGTTGACCTGCTCTCCACTCTGGAAGACGACCAGGAAGTTCCAACACCCAAACAAGCACGAGGCCTTTGAAGCGATGAACGAGAATCTCTACGCCCTGATGGAAGCGCATTTCCCCGAGGACCGGTCCGAGACGGTCATGGAGGTGGCCGGCGGCAAGCTCTACAGCTTCGAGGACCTGGACCGCATTTCCGGGCGCATCGGACAACTGCTGAAGGACAAGGGCGTCAAGAAGGGCGACCGCGTCGCCGTCCAGGTCGATAAGTCGCCTGAGAACCTCTTCCTCTATCTCGGCTGCATCCGGATCGGCGGCGTCTACCTGCCGCTCAACACGGCCTACACCGCCTCCGAAGTCTCCTACTTCCTGGGCGATGCCGAGCCGACCGTGGCCGTCTGCCGCCCCAAGGTCGAGGCCGAGTTCAAGGGCCTGGCCGAAAAGCTCGGCGTGCCCCATGTCCTGACCCTGGGGGCCGAGGGCGGCGGCAGTCTGATGGAAGAAGCCGAAGGACTGGACCCGGCGGTGGGCTGCGTTGAGTCCGCCGGGGACGAACTGGCGGCGATCCTCTACACCAGCGGCACCACGGGCCGGTCGAAGGGCGCCATGCTGTCGCACCGCAATCTGGGGGCCAATACCCTCACCTTGCGCGACTACTGGGGCTTCACGAAGGATGACGTGCTGTTCCACGCGCTGCCGATCTTCCACACCCACGGCCTCTTCGTGGCGACGCACTGCGTCTTGCTGTCGGGCGCGAAGATGATCTTCCTGCCCAAGTTCGACGCCGATCAGGCGCTCGAGATGCTGCCGCGCTGCACCGCCATGATGGGCGTGCCGACCTTCTACACCCGCCTGCTCGCCCACCCGGATTTCGGGCCGGAGACCTGCAAGAACATGCGGCTCTTCATCTCCGGGTCGGCTCCGCTGCTGGAGGAGACCTTCCGCGAGTTCGAGGAGCGCTCCGGCGGCTTCGCCATCCTGGAGCGCTACGGCATGACCGAGACCTGCATGAACACCTCCAACCCCTTGGATGGCGAACGCCGCGCCGGCACGGTCGGCTTCCCGCTGCCCGGCGTCGAGGTGCGGATCGCCGATGAAGAGGGCAAGGTTCTGGGCACCAACGAGATCGGCGTCCTGGAAGTGAAGGGCCCGAACGTCTTTTCGGGTTACTGGCGCATGCCGGAGAAGACGGCCGAGGAGTTCCGCCCCGACGGCTTCTTCATCACCGGCGACGTGGCGAAGATCGACGAGCGCGGCTACATCCACATCGTCGGGCGCGCCAAGGACCTGGTGATCTGCGGCGGCTACAACGTCTACCCCAAGGAGATAGAGCTGGTGGTGGACGAGCTGCCGGGCATCGGCGAAAGCGCGGTGATCGGCGTGCCGCACCCGGACTTCGGGGAAGCCGTGGCCGCCGTTGCGACCCGCGACGGCTCGGCTGACATCACCGAGGAACAGGTGATCGAAGCCTGCAAGGGCAAGCTCGCCAACTTCAAGGTGCCCAAGTGCGTCTACTTCGTGGAGGAGCTTCCCCGCAACACCATGGGCAAGGTCCAGAAGAACCAGCTCCGCGAAACCTATAAGGACAGCTTCGCCGCCTGACCCTCACCGGACCGCTTGGAGCGCGCCCCTCCCTGCCCTACCTTCAAGAGAGGCGGCGGAAGAAGGGCGAGCCATGGCGAAAGGCAAAGTCGCTTGGAAGGTGATCCGTTGGGGCCTCTACGGCCTCAGCGCTCTTCTCGTCTGCGCCCTCGCCGCCCTCGCCGCCTACGGCTGGGTCGTCAGTCCGCAGACGCGGGGAAGCGCCGCCCTGCCGGGACTGGACGCTGCGGTCGAAATCTGGCGGGACGACGACGACATCGCCACGATCCGCGCCGCGAGCGAGATGGACGCCTATCGTGCGCTCGGTTTCCTGCACGCACAGGAACGGCTCTGGCAGATGGACATGACGCGGCGGGCGGGCGCCGGCCGCCTTTCCGAGCTGATCGGCGAGGCGACGCTGGAACTGGACCGTCTGATGCGCACGCTCCAGCTCTACGCCGAGGCCGAAAAGCAACTGCCGCGCCTCTCGCCCGAGCTCCGCGCCGCCCTCGACGCCTATGCCGAGGGCGTCAATGGCTTCATGGCGCAACAGACGCTGCCCACGCCGGAATTCCTGGCCCTGGGCTATGAGCCGGAGCCCTGGACGCCCACCGACTCGCTTGTCTGGGGCAACCTCATGGCGCTCCAGCTTTCCGGCGACTGGACCGACGAACTGCTCAGGGTCCGCCTTGCCGAGCGGCTCTCCCCGGAGCAGATCGATTTCCTCTGGCCGCGCGACCGCGAGGGCGCGCCGGTCACCCTGCCCGCCTCCGCCCATCCAGTGTCGGAGCAGCCCGAAAGCCGGGAGGCGCGGGCCGAGGGAGAAAGGGCGCTCGCCAAGGTGCCCGGCGAGGCCCTGGCGCGCCTCGGGAAGATCCTCCCCTGGCCGCTGGAGCCCAAGTCCGCTTCCAACTGGTGGGTCGTGGCTGGCGCGCGCAGCATCACCGGCCTGCCGATCCTCGCCAACGATCCGCACCTGGGGCTGGACGCGCCGGGCACCTGGATGCTGACGCGGCTGGAATGGCCGGATGGCGAGGGCGGACGCGAGGTGCGCGCCGGGGTCACCGCGCCAGGGGTGCCCTTCCTGGTGCTCGGCCACAACGGACATCTGGCCTGGGGCTTCACCACGACCCACGGCGATACCCAGGACCTCTATGTCGAACAGCTCTCGGAAGACGGTCTGCGGGTCGAGACCCCGGACGGCTGGACGGACCTGGAGAAACAGCGGGTGACGATCGCGGTCAAGGACGGCGAAGACGTCGTCATGACCCTGCGCAGGACGCCGAGGGGACCGATCATCTCGGACGTGCTGGAGGACGAGGAGCGCGCGCTCTTCCCCGCCGATACCGCGCTCTCCCTCTCCTGGCCGCTGTACGACCGGCAGAACCGCACGCCCGAGGCCTTCTACCGGATGGGAAAGGCGCGCAACGCGCTGGAGTTCATGAACGCGCTGGCGCTGTTTTACGCCCCGCAGCAGAACGTCGCCTTCGCCGACCGTCTCGGCAACATAGGCTTTGCCCTCGCCGGCGTGCTGCCCAAGCGGCCGCTCGGCGACGGCAGCAGCCCGCTCGCCGCCTGGGTCGCCCCCTTCGCGTGGGAGGGCCGGGTTCCCTTCGAGGAGCTGCCGCAGGTTCTGAACCCGCCGGAGGGAAAGCTGGTCAACGCCAACAACCGCATCGCACCGCCGGATTATCCGAACCTGATCAACCGGAGCTTCCCGGATCCCGCCCGAGCGATCCGTATCGAGGAGATGCTGGGCAGGAACGGCAAGCTGGGTCCGACCGAAGCCGGCGCCATGCAGCTGGACGTGGTCTCCGTGACCGCGCGCGATCTCTTGCCCCTTCTGCTGCCGATGCTGTCGGAGAGCCAACGCCGGAGCGAGACGGTGCAGGCGCTGGAGGACTGGGACCGGCGCATGACACGGCGGCGGGCGGAACCCACGATCTTCGCCGCCTGGATGCGCTCGCTGCAAAGCCGTCTGCTGGCCGACGAGACGGGCCCGGTCTTCGAAGACCTGGCCCGGCCCGACCGCCGCGTCCTTCTCAGGATCCTCACCGAACAGCCGGTCTGGTGCGACGACGTCACCAGCCCGGAACCGGTCGAAAGCTGCGAGGCACAGGTGCGCCTTGCCTATCAGGACGCCCTGGACCTGCTGGAAGCGCGGCTCGGTCCGGATTGGCGGCAGTGGCGCTGGGAGCGGCTGCACCGCGCTCCCTTCGGCCATCCGCTCTACAAGTTCGTCCCGGTGTTGAACGACCTCGTGTCTCTTGAGGTCGGGACGCCGGGCTGGGACGACACGGTGAACCGCGGCGGCGCCTCCATGGGCTACGAACGGCCCGAGAGCCTCTTCCAGCACCGTCACGGTCCGGGATTGCGCGCGGTCTACGACCTCTCCGATCTGGAGAACTCCCGCTTCATGATCGCGCCGGGACAGTCCGGAAATCTCTTCTCCGGCGGCTACGGCAACCTGGTCACGCGCTGGCGCGACGGGCGCGCCCTAAAACTGGTCGGCGCGGCGACAGATCGCGATCGTCTTCTGCTGCTCAATCCTGCGCAGTAGGCTAAGGGGCTTTTCCCCTTCTCCCGCCCATTCAAGGACGCTACCGCCATGACCGTGAGCCTGGAAGACATCAAGGACGCCGCGAAAGTCATCGAAGGTCAGGTTCTGCGCACGCCCTCCATCCAAGCCGCGCGCCTGAGCGAAGACCTGGGTTTCGATCTGGTTCTGAAGCTGGAGAACCTTCAGACCACCGGCTCCTTCAAAGAGCGGGGCGCGGTCAATAAGCTCTCCAGCCTGACCGACGAGCAGCGCAAGACAGGTGTGATCGCCATGTCGGCGGGCAATCACGCGCAGGGCGTCGCCTATCACGCCATGCGCATGGGCATCCCCGCCACCATCGTGATGCCGGACTTCGCGCCGATCACCAAGGTGGAGCGGACCCGCTCCTTCGGCGCGCAGGTGGTCCTGACCGGCGAAACGCTGGACGCATCGGCCGTGGCCGCACGGGAAATCGCCAAGGAAAAGAACCTCACCTTCGTCCATCCCTATGACGACGAGTTGATCGTCGCCGGCCAGGGCACCATTGGAATGGAGATGCTGGAAGACCACCCGGACCTGGAAGTGATCGTGGTGCCCATCGGCGGGGGCGGCATCATCTCGGGCATCGCAACGGCCGTGAAGGCCATCAAACCGGACATCAAGGTCTATGGCGTGGAGACCGAGTTTTATCCCTCCATGTATCAGGCCCTCCACAACCTCACGCCGAACAGCGGCGGCCAGACGCTGGCGGACGGCATCGCGGTGAAGAACCCCGGCCAAATCACCCGCGCCATCATCAAGGAACTGGTCGAGGAGATCATCCTGGTGGACGAGACCGCGATCGAGACCGCCATCGCAGCACTCGCCGAAAAGCAGAAGCTGGTCGCCGAGGGCGCCGGCGCCGCCGGACTCGCCGCCCTGCTCGCCCACCCGCAACGCTTCAAGGGCAAGAAGGTCGGCACGGTGATCTGCGGCGGCAACATCGACGTGCGCATTCTGGCCGGTGTGCTGACCCGCGGCCTGGTGCGCGACGGCCGCATGGTGCGCCTGCGCATCGACATCTCCGACCGGCCCGGCGTGCTGGGCAAGCTGGCCGACATCATCGGGCGCAGCGGCGGCAACATCATCGAGGTCTTCCACCAGAGGCTCTTCCAGGACGTGCCCGTGCGCAACGCGGAGATCGACATCATCGTCGAGACCCGGAACGCAGATCACGTGAAGGAGATCGTGGACGGTCTTCAGGCACAGGGCTTTCGCACCCGCGTGCTCTCCAGCCGCTCCATCGACTCCCAGGTCTTTTAAGCCCGGCTTCAAGTCACACATGGCGGCTCTGTGAATAGGGATCTTTTCACCCGATAACCGGATATTTACCGGCGGGGGGCTTGCGCTCCCCCGCCGCGACCACGATACCTATGGGGCGCGCTCATCGACCGACGACAATCCCGCCTCATAGGAGGAGGCCGCCCGCATGCCTGAAGATCAGCTCCCCAAGCCCCCCGTCTACGACAACGTCCTGGAGGCCATCGGCAACACGCCGTTGATCCGGGTTCATCACATCGATACAGGGCCTTGTGAGCTTTACCTGAAGTTGGAAAGCCAGAACCCCGGCGGTTCCATCAAGGACCGGATCGGCAAGACCATGATCGAAGCCGCGGAAGTCGACGGCAGCCTCCAGCCCGGCGGGACAATCATCGAGGCGACGGCCGGGAACACGGGCCTGGGGCTGGCGCTGGTCGCCGCCCAGAAGGGCTATCGCCTGGTGATCGTGGTGCCGGACAAGATGGCACAGGAGAAGATCTTTCACCTGAAGGCCTTGGGCGCCGATGTCATCCTGACCCGCTCCGACGTCGGCAAGGGCCACCCGGAATACTATCAGGACATGGCCGAGCGCCTCGCCTCCGAGAAGGGCTGGTTCTACGTCAACCAGTTCGGCAATCCCGCCAACCCCATGGCGCATGAGCTGACGACAGGGCCGGAAATCTGGGCACAGATGGAAGGGCGCATGGACGCCATGGTCTGCGGCGTGGGCTCCGCGGGCACCATCACCGGCCTCTCGCGTTTCTTCGCCAAGGAAGCGCCCGAGGTCGAAATGGTGCTGGCTGATCCGGAAGGGTCGATCCTCGCCCACTACGTCGAGACCGGTGAAATCTCCAAGGACGTCGGATCCTGGCTGGTGGAGGGGATCGGTGAGGACTTCCTGCCCGACATCGCAGACTTCAGCCGGGTCAAGAAGGCCTATAGCGTCAGCGACGAGGAAGCCTTCAAGGTCGCCCGCGAGCTGCTCTCGAAGGAAGGCATTCTGGCCGGCTCCTCCTCCGGCACCCTGATCGCAGCCGCCTTGAAATACTGCCGCGAACAGAGCGAGCCCAAGCGCGTCGTGACCTTCGTCTGCGACAGCGGCAACAAATACCTGTCCAAGATGTACAACGACTACTGGATGCTGGACCAAGGCTTCCTGAAGCGGCCCAAGACGGGCGACCTGCGGGACCTGATCAGCCGCCTGCATACCGACAGCGCGACCGTCACACTCGGCCCGAACGACACACTGCTCACGGCCTATGGCCGCATGAAGCTCTACGACGTCTCGCAGCTCCCCGTCCTGGAGGATAGCGGCCAGGTCTGCGGCATCCTGGACGAGGAGGACCTGCTCATGCGCGTGTTCCGCGACGAGGCGCGCTTCAAGGACCCGGTCCATCAGGCCATGACCAGCCAACTGGAGACGATTCAGGTGGACCGGCCCATCGAGGACCTGCTGCCGATCTTCGACCAGGGCCGCGTCGCCATCGTGGTCGAGGGCACCACCTTCCTGGGCCTGATCACCAGGATCGACCTGCTGAACCATCTGAGACAGAAAGTGCGCTGACATGAGCGACAGCAAAACAGGGCGCAACCGCGCCGCCTTCCAGACCCGCGCCATCCATGCCGGTCAGACGCCCGACCCCACCACCGGCGCGATCATGCCGCCGATCTCCCTCTCCTCGACCTATGTTCAGGAGAGCCCGGGGGTCCACAAGGGCTACGAATACAGCCGGTCCCACAACCCGACGCGCTACGCCTACGAGCGCTGCATCGCGGATCTGGAGAACGGCAGCCGCGCCTTCGCCTTCGCGTCCGGCCTGGCCGCCACGGCGACGGCCCTGGACCTGCTGGAAAGCGGCGATCACATCATCGCCATGGACGATCTCTACGGCGGCACCTACCGCCTGTTCGACGGCGTCCGAAAGAAGTCCGCCGGCCTTCAGTTCTCCTTCGTCGACCTCAGCGATCTGAGCGCGGTCGAAGCGGCTATCCGTCCGGAAACCAAGATGATCTGGATCGAAACGCCGACCAATCCGCTCTTGAAGCTGGTGGACCTGGAAGCGGTCGCCCTGCTGGCCAAGAAGCACGGCCTCATCAGCGTCGCCGACAATACCTTCGCCTCGCCCTTCGTGCAGCGTCCGCTGGATTTTGGCGTGGACATGGTGATGCACTCCGCGACCAAGTACCTGGGCGGCCATTCCGACGTGGTCGGCGGGCTGCTGGTGGTCGGCGGGCGCGACGATCTGGCCGAGCGCCTCGCCTACCTGCAGAACGCGGTCGGCGCGGTTCAGGGGCCCTTCGACTCCTTCATGGTGCTGCGCGGGCTGAAGACCCTGGCGCTGCGCATGGAGCGTCACTGCCATAACGCCGGGCGCGTGGCTGAATGGCTGGCAGCGCAGCCGAACGTCGCCAAGGTCTACTACCCCGGCCTCGACAGCCACCCGCAGAAGGCGCTCGCCGAGCGGCAGATGACCGGTGGCTATGGCGGCATGGTAACGGCAATCCTGGACGGTGGACTGCCCGCCGCCAGGCGCTTCTTGGAGCGGGTCGAACTCTTCGCGCTGGCCGAATCCCTGGGCGGGGTGGAAAGCCTGATCGAGCATCCGGGCATCATGACCCACGCCTCCATCCCCGCCGAGCGCCGGGCGGAACTGGGGATCGACGATGGCTTGGTGCGCCTTTCCGTGGGTGTCGAGGATGCGGACGACCTGATCGCCGACTTGGAGCAAGCCTTGGCCTAGGGCCGGGGCGCGCTTATCTTATTAGCCATGACGAAGAACGAAAAAGGCGGCCTGCCAATGCGCCTGCGTCTGCCGGAGCGCGCCTCGGGCCGTGCCTGGGAGGGCGGGGCCGCCCCCGACCCCCTGGAAGATCCGCAGCTTTATGATGGCGTGCCCTCGCGGCGCGTCTTCGCCTGGCTCATCGACGCCATGATCATGTTCTTCCTGATCGTCGCGGTCTGGGCGGTCGCGGGGCTGGTGAGCGTGGCCTCTTTCTTCACGCTTGGCCCCTTGAGCATCCTCTTGGCCATCCTGACGGTCGCCTTCCTGCCGGTGCTCTATCACGGCTACTTCATCGGCGCGCACGGCGCCTCGCCGGGCATGGCGCTCCTGGATCTGGAGGTGCGCAGCTGGACCGGCGACCGGCCCGAGATGCTCCAAGGCTACCTGCACGCCGCGCTCTTCGTGGTGACCGTCGCGCCCAGCACCTGGATCGTGCTGGTGGTCGCCCTGATGAACGAGCGCCGGCGCTGCCTGCACGACTATCTGGCCGGCACCGTCGTGGTGCGGGCCAGCCGCCTCGCAGAACGCGCCTCTGCCGGCCTGGCGGCGGAATAGGGCGGAGAGTGCGATGGACGGCACGCTTCCCCCGGTCCGAGACCTGCAGCCGATCCTGGTTCTGAACGAGGTCCCCTGCCCCTACCTGGAGGGTTATTGGGAGCGAAAGCTGCTGCTGGTGCTGGACGGGCCGGAGGCCCAGCGCCGGCATGACGAGCTCACGCGTGGCGGCTTCCGCCGCAGCCAGCGCTACATCTACCGGCCCGCCTGCCGCCGCTGCGACGCCTGCGTGCCAGCGCGCGTGCCGGTCCGGGAATTCTCTCTTTCACGCGGCCAGCGCCGGACCTGGAAGCGCAACGAGGACCTGCGCGGCGTGCCGAGGGCGCCCCTAGTGACGCAGGAGCAATTTGATCTCTTCCAGCACTACCTGCAGGCCCGCCACGGCGACGGCGAAATGGCCAACATGAACGAACGCGACTTCGCGGAGATGGTCGGCGCCTCGCCGGTCGACACCTGTCTGGTGGAGTTCCGTGATGAAAAGGGCCGGATGGTCGCGGGCCTGCTTTGCGACCGCATGACCGACGGCCTGAGCCTGGTCTATTCCTTCTTCGATCCGCGCGAAGAAAAACGCGGCCTCGGCAACTACATGATCCTCTGGGCAATCGAAGAGGCGGCCCGGCTTGGCCTCCCCTTCGTCTACCTCGGCTACTGGATCGAGGGGTCGCCGAAGATGGCCTACAAGTCCGCCTTCAAGCCGCTCGAAGTGCTCCGCAAACGGAGCTGGCAGCGCCTCTAGAACTCCAAAGAGATATCCCGGTGCACCGACTGGCAAGCCGCCACGTCGAGCGCGATGTCGCGCGGCAGGCGTGACTGCTTGCGAAGGCCGATCGAGTTGCGGATCGTCTCTTCATAGGCCACCAGGTCGGCGTAGACGCCGTCCTTTGCCTGCTGACGCCAGGAAAGCTCCATGGCGAAGAGATCCAGCGCCTCGGCCAGCTTTACTCCAGCCTCCTCGATATCGTTGTCCTCCAAGGCGCGGCGCGCCCGTGACAGAGGCTTGCGGATATCGTTGGTGCCTTCGATGTCGCGCAGCGTCCGCTCGACATCCTGGATCGTCTCTTCGGCTTCTGCGGGCGGCTGCTGTTGCAGCGCCTGCGGCAAGGCCTCGATCTGCGGGCGCACCGCGGCGAGACCGTCGGCCGAACCGATGGAGGCGATCACCTCGACCAACTCGTCGTAGGACTGGTCCACCAAGCGCCGGTAGGTGCCGCGCGCCTTATTCTTCTCAGCCAGAAGACCCTTGTAGGTTTCATGCGCGCTCTCCCACTCATCGGGGATGGCGGCCTTGTCTTCCTCCTGAAGCGCCATGAGTTCGTCGATCTCTTCTTCGACCTTGGCGATATCGCTCTCTCCGAAGCGCTCGTCGCGCCGGTAGCGGTTGATGCGCTGCTTTTCCTGATCGATCCGGGCTTGGAGCTTGCGGACATCCGCCTGAAGCGCACGCACCTCTCTGTGGAGAGGTCTGTAATCGGGCTCATAGGCTCTCAGTTCGGCCTCCGCCGCCTTGACCTCGTCCAGCGTGGAAAGCGCGGTCTCGGCGCTGTCGAAGGACTCCTGCAGGGTCTCGCGCACCTCCGCCGGCAGCCCGGCGTAGTCGAGCTGGCGCACCGAAGAGATGGCCGAGCGCAGCTGGTCGCCGTTCTCGTCGTAGTAGACCGCAAGGTAATCCTCGATGCAGGCCTGCAAACGCGGATTCAGCGGCGGCGGCGCCACTTCCGAGGTCAGGTAGGTGCGCTGCGGCAGATAGTTCACCAGCGGCGGCGCGAAGGCGACGATCACCAGCGCGATCAGCTGCAGCGAGATGAAGGCCACCACGCCACGGTACATCTCCAGCGTCTTGACCGCTGCCGGGGCGACCCCGCGCAGGTAGAAGAGCGCGAAGCCAAAGGGCGGCGTCAGGAACGAGGTCTGGATGTTGAGGCCGATCATCACGCCCAGCCAGACGGCCGTGACGTTGGCCGAGGGATCGGCCAACAGGATCGGCGCGACGATGGGAACCACCACCACCGCGATCTCGATGAAGTCCAGGAAGAAGCCCAGGATGAAGATCACGGCCATGACCACGAAGAACTGCGCCCAGAAGCCGCCCGGCAGGCCGGTCAGGAACTCGCGCACCAACTCCTCGCCGCCAAAGGCGCGGAAGGCCGCCGTCAGCATGGCTGCGCCCAGCAGGATGATGAATACCATGGAGGTGGTCTTCGCGGTGTCGATCATGACCCCGCGCAGCGTGTCTTCCAGCTTGAAGGTCCGCCAGCCCGACCACACGATGGAGGTCAGGAAGGCTGCGACGGCGACGATGGCCAGGGCGATCCCCACCATATCGCGGCTATTGTCGATGCTCTTGATGTTCAGATCGAAGAACTGCAGCAGCACCATGATCGCGGCCAGGGAGATCACGGCCAGGATCGCCGGGTAGTAAGCGCCCTTCCTGCCGTCCATCAGGCGGTAGCCCGCCATGATGGTGGCGCCCGCCGCGCCGATGGCGCCCGCCTGGTTGACCGTGGCGATGCCCAGCAGGATCGAGCCCAGGACCGCGAAGATCAGCGCCAGGGGCGGCACGAGAGACAGCAGGACGGAAATCCAGAACTGTCCGTCGAACTTTCCGTCGTAGTGCACCGCGGGCGCCTGCTTGGGCCGCAGGAAGGCAAAGCCGAGAATGAAGACCATGTAGAGCCCGACCAGCACCAGCCCGGGCAGGAAGGCGCCCAGGAACATATCGCCGGCCGAGGTGGAGCCGACATCGAACTCGCTGGGGATGTTGAAGGCCCCGGTCGCCTCCTTGTACTCCTGCTGACGCAGGGTCGATGCCTGATCCGCGGCGCTCGCCAACTGGTCGGCCAGGATGATCAGCACGATCGAGGGCGGAATGATCTGACCCAGCGTTCCGGAGGCCGCGATGGTGCCGGTCGCCAGGGGCTTGGAGTAGTTGTTGCGCAGCATGGCCGGCAGGGAGATCAAGCCCATGGCCACCACGGTGGCGCCGACGATGCCCGTGGTCGCGGCCAGAAGCGCGCCCACGAAGACGACGGAGATGCCGAGACCGCCTGGGATCGGCCCGAAGAGCTGGGCCATCTTGACCAGCAGGTCCTCGGCGATCTTGGAGCGCTGAAGCATGATCCCCATGAAGACGAACAGGGGAATTGCTATCAGCGTGTCGCGTTCAACCTCCCAATAGATGCCGCGGAAGTTGGTGACGCCCGCGGTCAACCACTCGATCGGTCCGTCCTGCGCGAAGTAGGCGCCGGAATCGCCCGCCACCAGCCAGCCCACGACGCCGGCGATGGTGATGGCCAGGATCGCCGAGCCCGGCAGGGAGAAGGCCACGGGAAAACCCGAAGCCAGAGCCGTGGCCATCAGCAGGACCAGGAGGAGGAGGAAGAAGAGCTCCATTATTTTTCTACCACGCTTTCATGCCAGCTTATCTGCGGGGCCTAGTGGACGATCTCGCCGTCGCTCGGCTCGTCCCCACCCGGTTCTTCCTTGTAGTCGGCGATCCCTTTGAGGAAGTAGCTCGCGAACTGGATCATCATGGTGAGCGCGAAGACCACCAGGAAACCGGCCATGATGTACTTCGTGTACATGCCGAAACCGGACTGGGAGACCTCGAAGCTCAAAAGCGGCGAGTTGATGATGTTGGACTTGCCCCACATGCCCCGGGTCAGCACCACAACGCAAAGCGGGATACCGAGGACCCCCGCGCCGATGGCGTTGACGATACCCTTGGTCGGCATGCGGAAGCGCGCGAACAGCACGTCCACGCGAACGTGTCCGTCCGCGACCAGCGTATGCGCGCTGGCGAACAGGAACAGCCCCGCGTACCAGAAGCGCACCAGATCGCCCATGAAGGCCTGCTCGTAGGAAAAGATGAAGCGCAGGACCACGATCTGAAGCTCCGCCAGCACCACCAGCGTTCCCAGCCACATGAACGACAGGCCGCGCGTGAAGAAGGCGATCACCATGGCCACGCCGATCAGCGGGTAGTGAATGTAGGTGCCCCGCCATTGGGAGCGGCCCATCTCGGTCGTGAGGTCGGGGCCGATCAAGGCCTCCATCAGACCTTCGACCCGGAGGAAGGAGATCACCATGTCGGCGAGGCCGACCAGCAGCACGGCCCAGAAAGCCGCGCGCGCGAAATAGGCCGACAGGGCCGAGAGGCGGTTACTATCGGGCCGCAGCCCTTCGTGCGAGCGGCGCAGAACCATGACGCAGGCGATGAGGAACACCGCCAGGTAGGAGAAGGTCTGCAGCCAGCCGTAAAGCGCCAGACTGGGGTCCATGGGCGTGCTGTTCTCCCCCAACCATCCCTGGTAGGAGAAAAAGGTCGCAAGGCCCGGCCAGCCGCGCCAGAAAATCAGATAGTTGTTCAGAAGGAACATCAGCGTCGCGCCGGCCACGTACCAGCAGGCGATGCGCAACACCAAGTCGAGCGTCGAGGAGCCTCCAGCGCCCCTCGTGGGCGTCGAGAATTCGGCTTCCGCGGAAGATGCCATGTTCGCTTAATCCTAAAGCTGCGGGACGGGGTCCCGTACCGAGGAACCCCGCCCACACAGTTCTCAAGAACCTGTCTTCGCCTTTCTCAGGCTTCGATCAGGATCAGACGCCCAGCACGCGGTTACGCTGGCGAAGGTAGGCCACCTCGGCGAGGTTGCCCCAGGCACCCACATCGGCCCGCGCGGCGGCGAAGCTCTCGTGGATGCGGTTCGCCAGATCGCTGTGCGCACGCGCTTCACCGAAGACCTCCTCGGCGGCGGCGCCGAAGGAATCGTAGATGTCATCGTTGAACTCGCGCAGCTCGACGCCCTGCTCGTTGATCAGGCGCGTCAGCGCCTCACCGTTCTTGGCGTTGAACTCGGACATCATCACGTCGTTCTCCATGGAAGAAGCGGCCTCGATGATGAGCTGATCGGAGGGCGACAGGCTCTCCCACCAGGACTTGTTCATGCCGACGGCCAGCATGGAGCCGGGCTCGTGGAAGCCGGGGTAGTAGTAGTACTTGGCGGCTTCGTAGAACTTCATGACCTCATCGTTCCAGGGGCCGACCCACTCGGTGGCGTCGATCGCGCCGGACACGAGGTTTTCGTAGATCTGACCGCCCGGCAGGGATACCGGAGAGGCGCCCAGCTTGGCCATGACGTCGCCGCCGAGGCCAGGAATACGCATCTTCAGGCCTTTGAGGTCGTCGGCCTCTTCGATTTCCTTGTTGAACCAGCCGCCCATCTGCACGCCGGTCGAGCCGCACATCAGGCACTTGAGGCCGAACTCGGAAGCGAGCTCGTCCCAGAGCTGCTGGCCGCCCATGAAGCGGATCCAGGCGTTCATTTCGGTGTAGGTGAGACCGAAGGGAACGGAGGTGAAGTAGGCCCAGCCGGGATGCTTGCCCTTCCAGTAGTAGTCGGCTGCGTGATAGGCCTGGGCGTTACCGGACGCCACTTCGTCGAAGGAGTCGAACGCGCCGACGCGCTCGCCAGCGGCGAAGTACTGCACCTGGATGCGGCCGTCGGTCATGTCGGACACGCGCTGCGCGAAGCGCTGCGCGCCGGTGCCAAGACCGGGGAAATCGCGGGGCCAGGTGGAGACGACCGCCATTTCGATGCGGTCCTGTGCGACCGCCGGAGCCGCCAGAGCCGAAGCAGCGGCCACGCCGCCGACGCCAGCCACGCCCGCCGTTTTGATGAAGTCACGCCTTTTCATTAAAGAAACCTCCCTTGGGTTCTGATCGGTTATCGCGTGTTCCGCGCGAAAGTAAGCGTCTTTGCCAGAGAACAGCCAACGGTTTGCGACGTCCTCCACCCTCACGCCAAACGAAAGCGCGAAGCGAAGGCGATCCTATAAGAGCTAGAACGAAAACGCAAAGCAGTTTCAATCATTTCGCATGGCTTCGTCGCCATCAATTCAAGAGCGGGCGGATTGCCTCGACTTTCACGTTAGACGGCCACGCCGGGCCCATGCTCTACTGCCGCGCGGCCTTGGTTCGCCGCTGCATCACGGGCAGGAAAGGACGCCCTACAAGAATGATCTACGCAAGACAGGGACGGCGCGGAATGGTCAGCGCGCCGCATCATCTGGCCGCCGAAGCAGGCGTCGACATCCTGCGCGCGGGCGGGAACGCCGTCGAGGCCATGGTCGCAGCGGCCGCCGCCATCGCCGTCGTCTATCCGCACATGAACGCCATCGGCGGCGACGGCTTCTGGCTGATCGCCGAACCCGGTAAGGACCCGGTCGGAATCGACGCGAGCGGCGGCGCGGCCGGACTCGCCAGCATTGATTTCTACAGAGAACAGGGGCTGGAGCAGATACCGGCGCGCGGCCCGCTGGCCGCCCTCACCTGCGCTGGGACCGTCGCCGGCTGGGGCGCGGCGCTGAGGCACGCCTCGACCTGGGGCAAGGCGCTTCCCCGCGAGGAGCTGATGGCCGCGGCCGTCCGCCACGGCAAGGAAGGCGTCTGCGTCACCCGCGGTCAGGAGGGGCTGACCCGCGAGAAGCTGCCGGAACTGCTCGATTCACCGGGCTTTGCCGCGACCTATCTGGATGCCGGCGGCGAGGTGCTGCCGGAGGGCGCGCTGCTGAAGCAGCCGGCGCTGGCCGCCAGCCTGGAACAGTTGGGCCGCGCCGGGTTCGACGACTTCTACCGGGGCGATCTGGCCCGCAGCCTCGCCAAAGGTCTGGAGTCCGTCGGCAGCCCCTTGCGCCTCTCCGACCTGGAGGCCTACCTGGCGCGCCCGGTCGAACCTCTGTCGGTCGAGATCGGCAGCGGCAAGCTCTACAACATGCCGCCCCCGACACAGGGCGTATCCTCGCTGATGATCCTGGCGCTTTTCGACCGCCTTGGGGTGCGCGAGGCCGAAAGCTTCGACCATATCCACGGTCTGGTCGAAGCGACAAAGCAGGCCTTCATCCTGCGCAACGCCTCGCTCGCCGACCCCAAGATCATGACCACGGACCCCAAGGCCTGGCTGCAATCCGCCTTTCTGGATGAGCTCGCCTCGGGCATAGACCGCAAGCGCGCCCTGCCCTGGCCCCACCAACCCAAACCGGGCGACACCATCTGGATGGGAGCCGCCGACGCCGAGGGGCGCGTGGTTTCCTTCATCCAGTCGGTCTATTGGGAGTACGGCAGCGGCCTGGTGGTGCCGGATACCGGCATCCTCTGGCAGAACCGGGGTACGGCCTTCTCGCTCGACCCGGCGCACCACAACCACCTGCAGCCGGGCCTGCGGCCCTTCCACACGCTGAACCCGGCGCTTGCGCGCCTCAAGGACGGGCGCACCCTCGCCTACGGCAACATGGGGGGCGAAGGCCAGCCGCAGAGCCAATCGGCGGTCTACAGCCGCCATGTCCTCTTCGGCCAGGATCTGCAGCAGGCGGTCACCGCGCCGCGCTGGCTGTTGGGCCGCACCTGGGGGGAGAACACCACGACCCTGAAGCTGGAGAGCCGCTTCGACCCGGCCCTGGTGGAGGCGCTCAGGAACGCCGGTCACGAGGTCGAAGTGCTGGAGCCCTTCACCAGCACCATGGGTCATGCCGGCGCGGTCGCGGTATCGCCCGAGGGCCGCTACGAAGGCGCCAGCGATCCGCGCAGCGACGGCGATGCCGTGGCGCTCTGAGGGAACTTAAGGGAGAGGGAAAGACAAGATGGAGAACCGCACGCCGCGCGAGGTCGCCAAGCTGCAGCTACAGGCCTACAACGCCCATGATTTGGAAGGCTACATGGCGCTCTTCCACGCTGACGCCGTCATCTACGACCTGCCATCGGGCGATGTCATCGCCGAGGGGCACGAGGAAATCCGGAGCCTCTATGAGAACCGCTTCTCTCACGAGGAGCTCTACTGCGCGGTCACCAACCAGATGGAGATCGGCGACTACGCCATCGACCGGGAGGTGCTGACCGGCTTGCCCGGCGGTCAGGTGCAGGTGCTGGCGATGTACGAGGTGATCCAGGGCCTCATCAAGCGCATCTTCTTCGTGCGCGCCTGAGCCGCCTCAATCGAAGTCAATCGAACTCAATCGAAGCGGTTGTTCTTCGGGAAGCCGCGCGGCGGCAAGCGGCCTGCCGAGGCGCGCTTGCCCAGCCAGTCGGTCAGTTCGGTCTCCGTACGCGTACGATCCCCCGCACCGCCCATGGTCCAGCTCAGGCCCTCGGCCAGCGTGAAGCACTTGGCGTCGGCCAGGCCGCCGTCCTTGTAGCGCTGTAGCCGTACGCCCTTGCCCCGGGTCATCTCCGGCAGCTCTTCCAGCGGGAAGATCAGGAGCTTGTGGTTGTCCCCCACCACCGCGACAGAATCCGCGCCTTCGGGCAGCGGGCGGCAGACCTGGGCCTCGGCCCCATCGGAGACGTTCAGGACCTGCTTGCCGTTCTTGGTCTGCGCGATCACCTCTTCCTCGGGAACCAGGAAGCCCTGCCCCTCGCTGGAAGCGACGAGCAGCTTGCCGCCCGGCCTGTGCAGCATCATGGCGATCACGTCCTGATCGTTGGGAAGGTCGATCATGAGGCGCAGCGGCTCCCCGAAACCCCGCCCGCCGGGCAGCTTGTCGGCACCCAGCGTGTAGAGCCGCCCGTTGGTCGCGAAGACCAGCAGCTTGTCGGTGGTCTGGGCGCGCTGAACGAAGCGCTCCCGGTCGCCTTCCTTGTACTTGGCGGTGGTCACATCCTCGACGTGCCCTTTCATCGCCCGTATCCAGCCCTTCTGGGAAAGCAGGACGGTGATGGGCTCGCGTTCGATCACCGCTTCCAGCGGCACCACGATGTCATCCGGCACGTCGCCGAGGTCGGTCATGCGCCGCCCCAGGTCGGTCTTCTTGCCGAAGGCCTCCCGCGTTGCGCGGATCTGATCGGCGATCGTGGACCAGCGCCTCTCCTCGTTCTCCAACAGGTCTTCGAGGTCCGCGCGTTCCGCCGTCAGGGCGTCGTGCTCCTTGCGGATCTCCATTTCCTCAAGCTTGCGCAAATGGCGCAGGCGCATGTTCAGGATGGCGTCCGCCTGATTCTCGGTCAGATCGAAGGCCGCGATCAGTTCGGCCTTGGGCTCGTCCTCCTCCCGGATGATCCGGATCACCTCGTCGAGGTTGAGGTAAGCCACCAGATAGCCGCTCAGGACCTCCAGGCGCTTGATGATCTCGTCCAGGCGATGATGCGAACGCCGCACCAGCACCTCGTGCCGGTGGTCAAGGAAAGCCTGCAGGACGTCGCGCAGCGGCATGACCCGCGGGGTGTGGTCCGCCCCCAGCACGTTCATGTTGAGGCTGACCCGCGTCTCCAGCTCTGTCTGCTTGAAGAGGTGCTCCATCAGCACCTCCGGCGCGACGTTGCGGCTCTTGGGCTCCAGCACCACGCGCACATCAGCGGCGGACTCGTCCAGGACGTCGGCCAGCAGCGGCAGCTTCTTCTGGTGCAGCAGGTCGGCGATGCGTTCGATCAGCTTGGATTTCTGAACCTGATAGGGAATCTCGGTGACGATGATCCGGTAGGTGCCGCCGGGCATCTTCTCCGCCTCCCAGCGCGCCCTCAGACGGAAGGAACCGCGCCCCGTGGCATAGGCCTCCCGAATCGCCTCGCGGGATTCCACCAGGATGCCGCCGGTCGGGAAGTCGGGTCCGGGCACCAGTTCCACCAGCTTGTCGGCGGTGACGTTGGGGTGCTTGATGATGTGCAGCAGCGCGTTGCAGAGCTCTTCGGCATTGTGCGGCGGGATCGAGGTGGCCATGCCGACCGCGATGCCCTGGGAGCCATTGGCCAGCAGGTTCGGAAAGGCCGACGGCAGCACCACCGGCTCCTTGCCCTCCCCGTCATAGGTCGGGCGGAAATCGACCGTGTCCTCGTCGATGCCGTCGAGCAGCGCCTCGGCCACGGCCGTCAACCGGGCCTCGGTGTATCGCATGGCCGCCGCGTTATCGCCGTCGATATTGCCGAAGTTGCCCTGCCCGTCGATCAGCGGATACCGCAGCGCGAAGTTCTGGGCCAGGCGCACCAGCGCATCGTAGATCGCCTGATCCCCGTGCGGGTGGAACTTACCGATCACGTCGCCGACCACGCGGGCCGACTTCTTATAGGGCGAATCGGGGTTCAATCGCAGTTGGCGCATGGCGTAGAGCAGGCGCCGGTGAACGGGCTTCAAGCCGTCGCGCACGTCGGGCAGCGAGCGAGCCATGATGGTGGAAAGGGCGTAGCTCAAGTAACGCTCGGCCAGCGCGTCGGCCAGGCGCACCGGCTGGATGTTGCCCTCGTCTTCCGAGCGAACGGCGGACATGGAGTCTCCCTGATAAGAATCGCGAGATATGGTAGCCCCAAGGCCACAGCGCTACAAGATCGCGTAGCCTGCTGGCCTGGGGAAAAGTCGGTTGGTCAGGAGGGCGGCTCAGGCTGTCGGGCGCTGCTCGAAGCCTTCCGGCACCTCTCCGCCCCAAGGCTCCTTCTCACTCCCGCCCCTCTTACCCTCGCCCGGCGCGCCGCCGGGGCGAGGCCGTGCCGTGGACGCTTGCGAAGGCGACCCTGACCGCGCGCTTGGCGTGACGCCGCCAGAGGTCGCGCTGGGTCCAGTGATCCTCGACGGTCAGGGCAGGCTTGGAGCGGTTCTCGTGCAGCAGGCCATTGCGCAGCTGCCGTAACCAGCTCCGCTCCTCAGTGAGTTCATCGGCCGGGAAGCCGCTGTAAAGCGCCTGGGCGTCGACCACGGCGGCGGCCAGCAGGACGCTGGCCACCCAGGCCCCGGCGCAAAAGCAGCACTGCAACTCGACCATCAGCGCCGCACCCTGCTCCGACAAGCGGCCGACGCCGCCTGCGGTGGCGCGCGCCTGCTCCTCCTCGAACCAGAGACGGCGTTCGTCCCAATCTTCCTCGGAGGGTCTGTCGAGATGTTCCATGTCCGGCTATTCGCCCACCCGGGCCTTATTCGAACTCCAGGATCGCCTGATCGACCGCCAGGCTCGCCCCCGGCTCGGCGCAGACCTTGGAGACCTTGCCGTCGCTGGTGGCGCGCAGGATGTTCTCCATCTTCATCGCCTCCACGACCGCGAGCTCCTCGCCTGCCTTGACCTCCTGCCCCTCCTCCACGGCCAGCGAGACCAGCAGCCCCGGCATTGGGGAGAGCAGGAACTTGGAGAGGTCGGGCGGCTGTTTGATCGGCATCAGCGCGGCAAGTTCCGCGATACGCGGGCGCAGCACCATGATCTCCTGAGCGACACCGCCCATGGTAAGCCGGTCGGCCGGTCCGCGCCTGTCGATCTGGATCGATACGCCCTTGCCCTCGACCTTGCCGAGGAAGACCAGATCGCCCAGCTTCCAGGCGCTGGAGACGGTCATGGAATGGCCGCCCAACTCCACCAGGAAGTCCTCTCCCCGGCGTTCCACCGAGACCGGGTGATTCTCCGTCTGCTCCACCCGCGCGACCCAATCGTTGGGCGCCTCCTGACCGGAGACCTCGGCATCCCGTTCCGCGCGGATGAAGCGCAGGACGGCGGCGGTCGCGATCAACTGGCGCGTCACCTCCTCGCTCGCCTCCAGCCCTTCGAAGCCGTCCGGGAACTCCTCGGCGATGTAGTTGGTGGAAAGCCGCCCTTCCTTGAAACGCGGCTGCGCCAGTACGGCGGCGAGGAAGTCCATGTTGTGGTTGATACCGCGGATGTAGAAGGAATCCAGCGCGGTCTGCATACGGGCGATCGCCTTGTTCCGGTCGGCGCCATAGGTCACCAGCTTGGCGATCATGGGATCGTAGAACATGGTGATCTCCGAGCCTTCGATCACGCCGCTGTCCACGCGCACGCCCTCGCCCTGAGGTTCCCTGTAGCGGGCCAGACGGCCGATGGAAGGCAGGAAGTTGCGGCGGGGATCCTCGGCGTAGACGCGCGATTCGATGGCCCAACCCTTCCAGCCAATGTCCTCCTGGGCGAGCGTCAGCTTCTCGCCCGCGGCGATCCGGATCATCCATTCGACGATATCGATCCCGGTCACCATCTCGGTCACGGGATGCTCGACCTGAAGGCGCGTGTTCATCTCCAGGAAGTAGAAATTGCGGTTCTTGTCGACGATGAACTCGACCGTGCCGGCGGAGCAGTAATCGACCGCGCGCGCCAGCGCCTTGGCCTGCTCGCCCATGGCCTCACGCGTCTCGGCGTCGAGGAAGGGCGATGGAGCCTCTTCGATGACTTTCTGATGGCGGCGCTGGATGGAGCACTCACGCTCGCCCAGGTGCAGCGTCGTCCCGTGCTTATCCGCCAGGACCTGAATCTCGATGTGGCGCGGCTCTTCGATGAACTTCTCGATGAAGACCCGGTCGTCGCCGAAGGAGGAGCGCGCCTCGTTCGTGGCGGAGCGGAAGCCGTCCTTCGCCTCGGCCTCGTCGTAGGCCACGCGCATGCCCTTGCCGCCGCCCCCGGCTGAGGCCTTGATCATGACCGGAAAGCCGATCTCCTTGGCGATCTTCACCGCCTCCTCGGCGTCGGCGATGACGCCCATGTAGCCGGGAACGGTGGAAACCCCCGCTTCCGCCGCCAGCTTCTTCGATTCGATCTTGTCGCCCATGGCGGCGATGGCGCCCGGCGGCGGACCGATGAAGGCGATGCCGGCCTTGTCCAGCGCCTTGGCGAAGGCGGTGTTCTCCGAGACGAAGCCATAGCCGGGGTGAACGGCCTCAGCCCCGGTCTTCTTGCAGGCCTCGATCAGCTTATCGGCGACCAGGTAGCTCTCCGAGGCGGGGGCGGGCCCAATCGCGACGGACTCGTCGGCCAAGTCGACATGCAGCGCTCCGGCGTCCGCCTCCGAATAAACGGCGACGGTCTTGATGCCCATGCGCTTGGCCGAGCGGATCACGCGGCAGGCGATCTCGCCACGGTTGGCGATCAGTATCTTGTCAAAGGGTCGTTTCTTATCAGCCATCTTGGTGCTTCCTGTCCCCGTCTTGCGCGTTACAGCGGCAGATTATCGTGCTTCTTGGGCGGGTTTTCCTGCTCCTTGTCCCGCAACATCTCCAGCGCCCGGCAGATCCGGCGCCGCGTGTTGTGCGGCATGATCACGTCATCGATGAAGCCGCGCGAAGCCGCTACGAAGGGGTTCGCGAACTTCTGGCGGTATTCCTCGGTGCGCTGCTCGATCTTCTCAGGGTCGTCCATGTCCTGACGGAAGATGATCTCCACCGCGCCCTTCGGCCCCATGACGGCGATCTCAGCGGTCGGCCAGGCATAGTTCACATCGCCGCGCAGATGCTTGGAGCTCATCACGTCGTAAGCACCGCCATAGGCCTTGCGGGTGATGACCGTCACCTTGGGCACCGTCGCTTCGGCGTAGGCGAAGAGCAGCTTTGCCCCATGCTTGATGATGCCGTTGTATTCCTGAGAGGTTCCCGGCAGGAACCCCGGCACGTCGACGAAGGTGACGATCGGAATGTTGAAGGCGTCGCAGAAGCGCACGAAGCGCGCGCCCTTGATGGCGGAAGAGATATCCAGACAGCCGGCGAGCACCATGGGCTGATTGGCGACGATCCCGACCGGCGATCCGTTGAAGCGCGCGAACCCGATCACGATGTTCCCGGCATAGGCGGGCTGAAGCTCGAAGAACTCGCCCTCGTCCACCACCTTCTCGATCAGCTCCTTCATGTCGTAGGGCTTGTTCGGGTTGGGCGGGATCAGGCTGTCCAGGGAATAGTCGGGACGGTCACGCGGGTCGCCTGTCGGACGCTCAGGCGGGCCCTCACGATTTGACGAGGGCAAGAACCCGAGGAAGCGGCGCAGCTCCAGCAGGGCCTCGACATCGTTCTCGAACGCCAGGTCGGCGACGCCGGAGCGGGTGGTGTGGGTCAAGGCCCCGCCCAGCTCCTCATGCGTCACGGTTTCATGGGTCACGGTCTTCACCACGTCGGGGCCGGTCACGAACATGTAGGAGGAGTCCTTCACCATGAAGATGAAGTCGGTCATGGCCGGCGAGTAGACCGCCCCGCCCGCGCAGGGACCCATGATCATGGAAATTTGGGGCACCACGCCCGAGGCGAGCACGTTGCGCTGAAACACCTCGGCGTAGCCGGCAAGTGAGGCCACGCCTTCCTGAATGCGCGCGCCGCCGGAATCGTTGAGGCCCACGACCGGCACGCCCACCCGCATGGCCTGATCCATGATCTTGCAGATCTTCTCGGCGTGGGTTTCCGAGAGCGATCCTCCGAAGACCGTGAAATCCTGGCTGAAGACGAAGATCGGGCGTCCGCCCACCGTCCCGAAGCCCGTGACCACGCCATCGCCGGGAACGGTCTGGTCGGCCATGCCGAAATCGACGCAGCGGTGCTCCTTGAACATGTCCCATTCTTCGAAGGAACCCTCGTCCAGCAGCACCTCTATCCGCTCGCGCGCGGTCAGTTTTCCCTTCCCGTGCTGCGCCTCGGTACGGCGCTCGCCACCCCCGGCGCGCGCGGCCTCACGCTTTTCTTCCAACAATCGGATGATGTCCTGCATGTCCCTTCCCCTAATCGCGGACTTATTGCTTTTCTGTTAGCGCAATGCTGATAGCACGCGAGGCAGCCCCCGCCAAGCTTGTGCGGAGACCGGCGACCCGGCGGCGTATCTCCACGCGCAATTCCACGGCGCAAATCCACGAGACCTGATTGAGACAGGACCTGGTTTGAATAAGGAATGAAAGCTGGGTCTGGAACTAAATTGGCCGGCGACGCGGTGGGGGTTGCGTCGCCGGCCGTATTAGAGGACACCCACCAAGGCGCCTCGAAGCGCGGACCCTTCTACCGAAGGGGACGACCAGAGAGGTCCGCGTTTCAAACCAGCGAACAAGCCACCCCTCTCCCAAAGCGTGACTCTGCCGATCTGAAAACCAGACGTGAGACCTACGTCTAGCCTTGTCACAAATCGTAATATCAAGAGAAAACGCTTGGCAAGTCCTAGTTTTCGCAGGTCACGGCCAAATTGGGCTAAGTCACCGCCAAGTCAGGTTATTTAAGCAAATGAAGAAATTGCGCCACCGCCCGTAAGTCGCGCATGACCGCCTCTCGACGGACCGATGCCTCGAAATCCTCGCCCCAAAGCTCTATCTGATGGCTGGCGTCCAGTTCGGCTGCCTCGAAGGCGGCTTCGGCGTCCAGATGGCCCTCCACAAGAGCGAGAGCGATCAACAAGGAGCCGCTGACGCCGACTGCGGTCGACAAGGCCGCCAGGCGGAAGGCGTCCAAGTCCGCTACCGCCCGGGCCAACGCCTCGCGGCTCTCGGGCGGCTGCTCACAGGGCAGGATGCCCGCGACCACGTTCATCTCTGCGCCATAGCGGTCCTTGCACCAATCGAGCACGGGTTGCCAGACGGCCCGCTGGCGCTCGATCAGGTTCTCCGGGTGCTCCGCCCAGTAGCAGAGCAGGTCGTTGCCGCCATAGGCCAGAAGCTGGGCTTCGAGATCCCTGCGCTGGGGCCCCGCCCTGTCCAGGGCCGTGCAGGCGAGGGCCGTCAGCGGCATGGCCGCAGCGTCGATCTCCTCGGATTGCGCGTCCCACTCTTCCGCCAAAGCCTCAGCCAAGGCCGCGCTGGGCAGGATTACCGGCTGCTTCATGGGACTGCGCAGGGCGCGCCCGTCCAGCAGCACGACCCAGCCGTCCGGCGTTTCCCCGGCGGTGGCTGTTTTATAGAAACGCTTGGGCTTCCGGCGGGCTTCGCGCAGCTTCTTTTCGAGCGTCTCGTCGGTCATCAGTTCCCGAAGAGCCCCTTCAGCTTCTTGGTCGCGTCTTCCACCGGGTTGCTGGAACCGCCGTCGCCGCTCCCGCCATCGGTCGCGCCGCCGGTTGCGCCAGCGTCGCCGCTGCCGCCGCCCAGGACGCTGTCGATGGCGGATTTCGGGTCGGAGAGGATCTGCTCGACGCCACCGCCGCCGCCGTCCGACTGAACCTGCTCGACCGCAGCGCTACAGGCGGTGCCACCGTCGCTGCTTTCGACCGCCTTCGCGCCCAACAGCGCCGAGACCCCTGCGACGGGATTGACCACCACGCCCGCGGTCTTGGCGATGCCCAGCGCGGTGCCCGCCAGATCGGGCGCGACACGCGGGTTCTTCATGGTGCCGCCGACCCGGAAGGGCACGGCAAGGCTGGCGAGAGACGCATTGCGGGTCGAGGTATCGAACACCAGGTTCAGCTCCTCCGTACGCAGATCGATGGTCCCGCCGCCGGAGACCGTCAGCACCTCGCTGTCCATGACAATGGCCTTGGAGGTGGCGAGGCCGTTCTTGACCTCGAACTCAACCAGGATGCAGTTCAGCTTATTGCCCTGCTCCTTGGAGAAGAGGGTCCCCAGTTGATCGACGCCCGCTGTCAGGATCTTCAACAGGCGGTCGTCGAGCTGTCCTTCGCCACCCTCGATCTTGATGGTGCCGTTGAGGGTGGAGGCGATGGCCCGCGGAGAGGCGCCGCTGCCCGCAACCGCGATGTCCGCGCCGATGGTGCCGCGCATCTTGTCGAAGTTGCCCTGCTCACGCAGCAGCTTGCCATAGTCGACGCCAGCGGCGGTGAAACCGAAGTCCAGCGCCGGCGTTTGCTGGGCAGAGTTGAGCGTGCTGTCGACCTGCAGGCGACCGTCGGAAAGCAGGGTCTTCAGGGGCGTCAGCGTCAGGACGCCGTCCTTCAGGCCGATTTTACCCTGGGTCTGCTCCAGGGTCAGGCTGTCGTTCAGGACAAGCGCGCCCACCGAGAGGTTCACATCCACCATCGCCGCGCGCAGCAGATCGAGCGGCAGCGGCGTTTCCGGAATCACATAGGGCGAATCACCGCCACCTGACGCCGGGGCTTCCGTTGCCTGACCGCCGCCTTCAGCACCTTCGGCCGCAAAATCACGCAGGTCGATGGTCTCCGACTGGATAGTTCCCGTGACCGAAGGCGTGGCGCCCGCCACCAGAGTGAGCTGACCCTCCAAATCGCTGTTCGCCACCACGGCCTTGATGTCGCTCAGCTTCAGTGTCTGGCCGCTCAGCGCCACCTGCGTCGAGACGTCGATGCCGGTCAGCGGCGGAACGCCGGCGCCGGAAATCTTCTCGATGGCTGAAAGATCGTCGGCCTTGAAGGTGAGCGCGATGTCGGCGGAAGGCTGACCGCCGCTCAGCAGCGCCGTGCCAAGCGCCGTGAACTCCATGCCGCCCAAACCGCCGCTGAGGTCGATGGACTTCTTCTGATCCGGGTCGGTCAGGACCGCAAGGCTGCTAAGGGAGCCCGCCAGATTGACCGGCACATCCTGATAGCTGCCCGTGAAGTCCAGAACCAGCGGGGAGGAGGTGCCGCTGGCCTCCGCCGTCAGGCTGTCGATGGTCAGCGCCAGGGTCTCCCCCGTCGCGCCGTTGCGGTAGGTGACGCGCCCGCCTTCGATGACGACCTCGTCGAAGCTGGTGCTCAACTTCCCGCCACCGCTTTCGGAGGGTTCGGACGGCTCAGCGCCCGGCTCGCCAACCTCCAGCGCCCAGTTCGCGGTCCCATCGGGCTGGGTCTCCAGCTCGATGACCGGGTCGATGATCACCAGACGCTTGATCTGAAGTTCGTTCGAAAGGAGCGGCAGGATCGCGACTTCCAGCTCGAAGCGGTTCACCGAGACCATCTCGTCGGTCGCGGCCCACTCGGCGTTGGAAAGGCCGACGTCGTTCAGCACGACCGCAGGCGAAAGCGATATCTTGAGGTCCATCTCCCCGTCGATACGCAGCGTGCGTCCCGTCGCCTTCTCAGCTTCCGCGATGATCTGATCGCGGTACTGGTTGATATCCAGGCTGCTGAGGACGGCGTAACCGGCAACGATCACCGCCACGATCAGAACGAATAGGCCTATCAGGACATGCTTCAGTCGCATTCTTCGCTTCTCCTAAAAACGCGCCAGCAGCCCGGGTATCTCCCCAAAGCGCTCCGCCAGATGTTCTGCTCCCGCCGCGTGCAATTCATCGCGCGGATGATAACCCCAGGCGACGCCCAGTGCACGGCAACGGGCCGCGCGCGCCATCAACATGTCGTAGGAGGTATCGCCGATCATGACCGTTTCCTCGGGCTCGGCGCCCACCTCGGCCATGGCACGCTGCAGCATCTCAGGGTGCGGCTTCCCGGCGTTGTTGTCCACTGTCTGAATTGTGACAAAATGGTGGGAAAGGCCATGCAGATCGAGGCTGAAATCTACGCCCCGCCGCGCCCTTCCGGTTGCGATCCCCAGGCAGACCTCCGGCCCGTCGAGCTCGGCGATGACCTCCTTGACGCTTTCGTAGAGAGGCTCGGAGTAATCGGGCCTGCGGCGCAGCGCGAAGGCCGTTTCCTTGAAGTGACCGATCAGGCGCAGGAGTTGGGCCTCGCTCTCCGGCTCTGGGTGCAGGCGCGCAAAGGCGTCCTCCAGGGTAAGTCCGACGATGGAGCGCACCTTCTCGGCATCCGGCTCCGGCAGGCCCAGCGCGGTGAAGCTCTCGCGCATCGCGTATTGGATGTGGTGCTGACCGTCGATCAGCGTGCCGTCCATGTCGAAGACGATGAGCTTGAAGCCGTGCATGGCGGCCCCCGTCAGAGCTCAGGATCGAGGTCGCTGGGCTCCAGGCCCAAGAGCTCGAAGGTCTCGAGCAGGTGGCGCGGCGGCGGCGCCTTCACCTCCAGCAGCTTCCCGCTGCCCGAAGGGTGCGGCAGGCGGATGCGCCGCGCGTGCAGGTGCAGCTTCTTGGGCAGGTCCAGCCCCTCCAGGAAAGCATCCGCGCCCCCATACTTGCCGTCGCCCAGGATCGGCGTGCCCAGCTCCCGGCAATGGGCGCGGAGCTGGTGGGTGCGTCCCGTCAACGGCCGCAGTTCCAGCAGCGTCGCCTTGCCGCCCAGCCGGTCCAGCGCACGGAAGTCGGTCACGGCGCGCCGTCCCTCCTCTTCGTCCACATCAACCCGTTCGCCACGCGGAGAAGGCTTCTTCGACAGCGCCAGATCAAGACGGCCTTCAAGCGGCTTTGGCTCGCCCACCACCACGGCCCAATAGACCTTCTCGGTCTCCTTGTCCTTGAAGGCCTCGGCCAGACGCCGTGCGGCTTCAGCGCTGCGCGCCAGCAGCAGCACGCCGCTGGTATCCTTGTCCAGTCGGTGGACCAGGCGCGGACGCTCATCCGCGCCCAGCCTCAGCCCGTCCAGAAGCCCGTCCAGGTGCTGTTCCTGCTTGCTGCCGCCCTGGACGGCCAACCCCGCCGGCTTGTTGATCGCGAGCACCCAGTCGTCCTTGTAGAGGATCGCCTGCTTCAACTGCTCGACCAGCTTGGGATCGGCCTTCACCGTGCGCTTGGGACGCTCGCCGGGCGGCTGCTGGGCGCTGTCGTCCATGGGCGGGACCCGGATCGCCTGGCCGGGCTCCAGCCGAGTCGAGGACTTGGCGCGCTTGCCATCCACGCGTATCTGTCCGGTCCGAAGCAGCTTGTTGAGCCGTCCCAGGCCCAGCGAGGGATAGTGCTGCTTGAACCAGCGGTCGAGCCGCTGGCCGCCTTCGCCCGCCCCGACCTGACGCGTCACCACCCCGCTCATGACAGGAGACTGCGCATCAGGGAGAGAGCCAGTAGGAAAGCGCCCAGCGAAAGCCCGACGCTGAGACCCACGTAGAGGGCAGCCGCGAGCCCCTGCCCCCTCTCGTACAGCAGCACCGCTTCCATCGAGAAGGTCGAAAAGGTCGTGAAGGCGCCGAGGAAGCCGACGGCGATGAAGGCGCGCAGTTCCGGAGAGGGCGACCAGACCAGGGCCGAAGCCTCCACCAGGACGCCCATCAGGAAGGAACCGATGATATTGACCGCCAGAATCCCGACGGGGAAATCCAGGCCCAGCAGGCGGCCGATGTATCCGGCGCCGAAATAGCGGGCGACAGCGCCCAGCGCACCCCCGGCGGCCACGGCCAGTACCATGTTCATGATGCCTCTCCGGTCATGGGATCAAGCGGCGCTTAGACTGCCGGGCTTCGCCCCGGCGATCAAGACGACAAGGCAGCGCTCAGGCTTTGCTGGCGCCCGCTCTTGAGCCAGTTTTGCGTGGCGGTCTCGCTCATCAGATAGACGCCGAGCCGGCCGAGTTCGTTCAGCGCTTCTTCCGGCTCGTCGTTGCCGGCGGCCTCCGGGATCACCACCACGCGGTAGTCGCGCGCGCAGGCCTCATAGACGGTCGCCTGGACCCCTCTCTGGAAGTCGCTGCCGACCAGGACCAGGGTGTTGACGCCCCATTGCTGGAGCATGGCGTCCAGCGGCGTGCGGTAGAACGCGCCCCAGCGGGGCTTGTAGAAGGCGTATTCTGAGCGCGAGAGCTCCTGAATCTCACCGTCCAGGAGGGTGTGGACCGCAAGCCGCCGCTCTCCGGGCAACTGGATATCTTCGAGAAGATCAGCGCCCCGGGTACCCGGCATCAGGACGCGCATGCCCTCCTCCACCGCCTGACGGCGGCAGGGCTCCACATTGGAGCCATCGGGCAGGAAAAAGCGCACGCCGTGAAGGATCGGCAGGCCCTGCTCGCGAAAGGCGCGCACGATCCCGGCGGCCTGACGGGCGGACTGGCGCGTCGACTGGGAGGAGATGGGCGAGCCCTCCTCGATGTAGTCGCGCTGCAATTCGTTGGTGATCAAGGCGACCCGGTCACGCTGCGGCAGCGTATAGTCGGACATTAGGTTGAATGGCCTCCGTTGAAGTTCGTTCTCCCTCGAAACAGGACCAGCGGGCGAAGGGGCCCCTGCCCCGGTCTCTCATTTCGCGAAACTACGCCTTAACCATCTAAGAACAAGGGCGAATCCAGCATAGCTGCCGTCAGTCACCTGCATGCAGCGCATGGATCGGGCTCTAGGTCTTGCCGGAGCGCGCGTCCCGCAGCTTCCGCCAGTAGGCGAGACGCTTGTTGATCTCCCGCTCGAAGCCGCGTTCGGGCGGGTCGTAGAACTGCCGCCGCTCCATCTCCTCGGGGAAGTAATCCTGGCCGGAGAAGCCCTCGGCGGTGTCATGGTCGTAGGCATAGTCCTTGCCGTAACCCAGGTCCTTCATCATCGAGGTCGGCGCGTTCAGGATGTGCTTGGGCGGCATGAGCGAGCCGGTGTCGCGCGCCGCGGAGAGGGAGGTCTTATAGGCCGCATAGGCCGCATTCGACTTGGGCGCGGTGGCCAGATAGAGGACCACCTGGGCGACCGCCAGATCGCCCTCCGGCGAGCCCAGGCGTTCATAGGCTTCCCACCCCGCCAGCGACTGTTGCAGGGCGGCGGGGTCGGCCAAACCGATATCCTCGACGGCGAAGCGCGCCAGGCGGCGCAGGATGTAGCGGGGATCCTCTCCGCCGACCAGCATGCGCGCCAGCCAGTAGAGCGCCGCGTCGGCGTCCGAGCCGCGCAGCGACTTGTGCAGAGCCGAGATGAGGTTGTAGTGCTCCTCCCGGCTCTTGTCGTAGACCGGCGCGCGCTTCTGGACCAGCGTCAGCAAGGCATCGCGGTCCAGGTCGCTCTCGGGCGCTGCCGCCTCGATCGCTTCCACCAGATTCAAGAGGTAACGCCCATCCCCGTCGGCGAGCGCCCGCAGCGTGTCGCGCGCCTCCGCGTCGAGCGGCAGGGCGTGGCCGAGGTCGGTCTCGGCGCGGGCCAGCAGCTTCTCCAGCGCCTCGTCGTCCAGGCGGCGCAGCACGAAGACCTGACAGCGCGACAGCAAGGCGGCGTTGAGCTCGAACGACGGGTTCTCGGTGGTCGCCCCCACCAGCACCACCGTGCCGTCCTCCACGTAGGGCAGGAAGCCGTCCTGCTGCGCGCGGTTGAAGCGGTGGATCTCATCCACGAAGAGCAGCGTGCCTTGCCCGCCTTCCCGGCGCTGACGGGCGCGCTCGAACACCTTCTTCAGGTCGGCGACGCCCGAGAAGACGGCGGAGAGCGGCTCGAAGGCCAGTTCGCCGCTGTCGGCGATCAGGCGGGCGATGGTGGTCTTGCCGCAGCCGGGCGGCCCCCAGAGGATCATGGAGGTCAGGCGGCCGCTGCGCTTCATGCGGCCAATCGCGCCCTCCGGTCCCAGCAGATGGTCCTGACCGATCACCTCCTCCAGCCCCTTGGGGCGCAGGCGGTCGGCGAGCGGCCTGGGCGCGTCCTTTTCGAAGAGCGTGGCCATGGGCGCCGGTATCAGCCCCCGTTCCAGGTGAGCGACTTGCCGTCCCTCTCGATGGTCATGGACCAGGGCGCGCTGCCCTTGGCCACGAGTTCCTCAAGCGCCGCCGTGCTGCCGGGTTCTTCGTCGTTGAGCTCGCGGATGATATCGCCGCTGCGCAGGCCGAGGCGCGCCGCCGGACTGCCCCGATAGACGCCCAGCACCACTACGCCTTCCCACTCTCCGCTCATCTCCAGGTTCTCCGAAAGCCAGGGCGAGAGATTGGCAACCTTGGCCCCGGCAAGGGGGCTGCTGCCTT
>JARRJC010000005.1 GCA_037379885.1 Limibacillus sp. | reverse complement strand
TTCAGCCCCTCGACCTCCGCGTTCGGATCGAAGAAATCGATGGACAGGTCCAGCCTCTTCCCGGCCTCCAGGAACCAGGAACGCAGCGCCCAGTACATCACCGAGGGACAGGCCAGACGGTCGCCGGGCTTTAGGCTCTGGATCACCGCCGTCGCCGCCGCCATGCCCGAGGAAAAGAGCAAGGCGTCCTCCCCACCTTCCAGCCGCGCCAGGATCGCCTCGGCCTCCTGGCCCGTGGCCATGTGGTCGCGGATATAGGAACGGCCCTGCGGCTCGCTGCCATCGGGACGGCGCTTGAAGGTCGTGGAGGGCTGCAAGGGCGTGATCAGCGCGCCGCTCTCCTCATCGGCGCCATGAAGCGCCTGGACGATCAGGGACTCGAGCGAGGGCTCGGGCGGGTTCGATGGCTTGCTCATGGACGCTCCGGGAGCGGTTGGCGAAAAACGAAAGGGGCCGGGTCCGCGTTCGGACCCAGCCCCTTCTAGGCTGTTCGTGAAGGCTTGTGAAGCCGCAGGCTCAGCGCCGCTGGTATTGCGTTGCGCCGAAAAGCTGCTCGCGCGCCTTGGCGTCGAAGCCTTCTTTGCGGCGGTCGGCCAGGACTTCCACGCCCCGTTGCACGGCGGGACGCTCGCCGATCTGCGCATGCCAGCGCTGATAGTTTGGATAGTCGGCCGCCTCGACGCCCTGGCGCTGCGGGTTGCGCACCCAGGGCCAGATGGCCATGTCGGCGATCGTGTAGTCCTCGCCCGCGATATAGGGGCTCTCACCCAACCGCTTGTCGATGACGGCGTAGAGACGGTTCGCCTCGCCCGCGTAGCGCTTCTTGGCGTAGGGCAGGTCTTCGGTCGCGTACTGCAGGAAGTGGTGGGCCTGACCCAGCATCGGGCCGACGCCGCCCATCTGGAACATCAGCCACTGAAGGGTGGCGTAGCGAGCGCGCGGCTCCTCCGGCAGAAACTTCCCGGTCTTCTCCGCGAGGTAGATCAGGATGGCGCCGGATTCGAAGAGGCTGATGGGCTCGCCATCCGGTCCCTCCCGGTCGACGATCGCGGGCATCTTGTTGTTCGGGCTGATCTTGAGGAACTCCGGGTCGAACTGGTCGCCCGCGCCGATGTCGATGGCGTGGACCTGATAGTCCAGACCCGTTTCCTCCAGCATGATGTGGACCTTGTGCCCGTTGGGCGTCGGCCAGGTGTAGAGATCGATCATGGCGCTTCCTGTCTCTCCGGCGGAGCGGCTGTTATTGGAATGACCGGTCCAAATTCATCTGGGTGTTCAAACCGGTCATCGCCAGACCCGAGCCGGAAAAAGCGCCTGTCCGCCCGATCACAAATCAGCGAGCCACCTTCGCGCGGCGGCCGAGGGCGACCGTGGCCACCACCAAGAGGGCGAAGACCAGCGTCTCCCAGGTAATGCGCTCGCCCAGCAGCATCCAGGCGAAGAAGAGCGTCAGGAAGGTCTGGAGCAGCTGCACCTGCCCGACCTTGCCGATGCCGCCCAGCGCGAGGCCCCGGTACCAGAAGAAGAAGCCCAGGAACTGGCTGAAGATCGCGACGTAGGCGAAGGAGAGCCAGGCCTCGCCCGGCGCCTCCGGCAGGCGCCAGCCCTGCTGCATGCCGACCAGCGGGACCACCAGCGGCTGGGCCAGCAGCAGGGCCCAGGAGATGGTCTGCCAGCCGCCCAGCGACTTCGAGACCTGCGCGCCCAGCGCGTAGCCGACGGCCGCCGCCGCGACCGCCCCCAGCAGCGCCAGGTCCGCCCAGGCGATGCCGCCCGCCCCCTCCCACAGCGAGAAGACGACGACCAGCGCCGAGCCGAGGACCGCCCAGAGCCAGAAGGCGCGCGAGGGCCGCTCGCCCGCGAAGACAGCGCCCGCCAGGGCGGTCGCCAGCGGCAGAACGCCCAGGACCACGCCGCCATGCGCCGAGTCCACGGTCTGGAGCGCCCAGGCGCTGAGGTAGGGAAAGCCGATCACGACGCCCAGCGAAATGGCCACGAGTTGGAGCCATTGCCGCCCGCGCGGCAGCGGTTGGCGGAAGACCAGCAGCATCCCCCCGGCCAGCAGACTGGCCAGCGTCGTGCGCCCCAAACCGATGAAAAGCGGGTCTAGCCAAGCCACGGCATGCCGCGTCGCCGGCAGCGTCACGCTGAAGATCAGCACGCCCAGGAAGCCGAGCAGGAAGCCGAGCGCCTCCCGGCTGGGGGGCTGCCCGGCGGACAAGGGACTAGAGCCCCAGCTTCTGGCGCAGGATCTGGTTGACCATGCCGGGGTTGGCCTTGCCCTGCGTGGCCTTCATGACCTGGCCCACGAACCAGCCGACGACCTTCTGGTTGCCGTCCTTGATCTGCTGGACCTGTTCCGGGTTGCCCGCGATCAGCTCCTCGACGATGCCTTCCAGCGCGCCGGTGTCGCTGATCTGCTTCAGGCCCTTCTCCTCGACGATGGCGGCGGCCTCCTTGCCGCTCTCCCACATCTCCTCGAAGACCTCCTTGGCGATGCGGCCGGAGATGGTGTTGTCGCTGATCAGGTCCAGGAGGCCGCCGAGCTTGGCGGCGTCCACCGGGGCGTTGGCGAGCGTCGCGCCGCTGGTGCGGTTCAGCGCGCCGAAGAACTCGCCCATGACCCAGTTGGCCGCCAGCTTCGGATCGCGGCCGTCGGCCACCTGCTCAAAGAAGGCCGCCGTCGCCTGGTCGGCCACAAGCACACCTGAATCGTAAGCAGAAAGCCCGAAATCACTGATAAAGCGCGCTTTCTTCTCATCGGGCAATTCAGGCAGGCTGGCCGCGATCTCGTCCACCCAGGCCTGCTCCAGCTCCAGCGGCAACAGGTCGGGATCGGGGAAATAGCGGTAGTCGTGCGCGTGCTCCTTGGAGCGCATGGAACGCGTGACGCCCTTGGCGCTGTCGAAGAGGCGGGTCTCCTGCACGATCTCCCCGCCGTCCTCGATCACCTCGATCTGGCGGCGCGCCTCGTAGTCGATGGCCTGCTGGACGAAGCGGATGGAGTTGACGTTCTTGATCTCGCAGCGCGTGCCCAACTCGCCGCCCGGCTTGCGGACCGAGACGTTCACATCGCAGCGCATGGAGCCTTCCTCCATGTTGCCGTCGCAGGTGCCGAGGTAGCGCAGGATGGAGCGCAGCTTGCGCAGATAGGCCCCGGCCTCCTCGCCCGAGCGCATGTCCGGCTTGGAGACGATCTCCATCAGCGCCACGCCGGACCGGTTCAGGTCCACGTAGGTCTTCTTGGGATGCTGGTCGTGCATGGACTTGCCGGCGTCCTGCTCCATGTGCAGCCGCTCGATCCCGACCTCCTTGGTGGAGCCGTCGGGCAGGTCGAGGTAGACGATCCCCTCGCCCACGATGGGGTGCAGGTACTGCGAGATCTGATAGCCCTGCGGCAGGTCCGCGTAGAAGTAGTTCTTGCGCTCGAAGACCGAGGTCAGGTTGATCTGCGCCTTGAGGCCCAGGCCGGTCTTGACGGCCTGCTCCACGCAGTAGCGGTTGAGGACCGGCAGCATGCCCGGCATGGCCGCGTCCACGACGGAGACCTGCGCGTTGGGCGCGGACCCGAAGGTGGTCGAGGCGCCGGAGAAGAGCTTCGATTCGGAGATGATCTGCGCATGGACCTCCAGGCCCAGCACGATCTCCCACTCGCCGGTGCGTCCTTCCAGGAGTTCAGCCATCGTCCCGCCTCCCTTACGCCAGGAAGGCCGGCTGGGCGTCGAAACCCGCGGCCTCCTCGATCACGCCGCCGACCTTGAAGAGCGTCTCTTCGTCGAAGGCCTTGCCGATCAACTGAAGCCCCAGCGGCAGCCCCTCCTTGGAGAGACCCGCCGGGATCGAGATGCCGGGCAGGCCCGCGAGGTTCGTCGGCACGGTGAAGACGTCGTTCAGGTACATGGCGATGGGGTCGTCCTGCTTGTCGCCCACGCCGAAGGCCGCCGAGGGCGCGGTCGGCGTCAGGATGGCGTCGACGCCCTCGAAGGCCTGCTGGAAGTCGCGCAGGATCAGCGTGCGGACCTGACGCGCCTTGTTGTAGTAGGCGTCGTAGTAACCGGCGGAGAGCACGTAGGTGCCGATCAGCACGCGGCGCTTCACTTCCGCGCCGAAACCCGCGCCGCGCGTCGCCTCGTACATCTCGTCAAGGCTGCCGCCCTCCTCGACCCGAAGGCCGTAGCGCACGCCGTCATAGCGCGCGAGGTTGGAGGAAGCCTCAGCCGGCGCGACGATGTAATAGGCCGGCAGCGCGTACTTCGTGTGCGGCAGGGAGATGTCCACGATCTCCGCGCCCGCCGCCTTCAGCCAGTCGATGCCCTGCTGCCAGAGGCCGTCGATCTCCTCCGGCATGCCATCGACCCGGTATTCCTTGGGTACGCCGATCTTGAGGCCGCGCACGTCGCCGGTGATGGCCGCCTCGTAGTCCGGCACCTCCCGGTCGACGGAGGTGGAGTCCTTGGGGTCGTAACTGGCCATGGCCCGCAGCATGATCGCGGAATCGCGCACCGTGCGGGTCATGGGGCCCGCCTGATCCAGCGAGGAGGCGAAGGCCACGATGCCCCAGCGCGAGCAGCGCCCGTAGGTCGGCTTGATCCCGACGATGCCGGTGAAGGAGGCCGGCTGGCGGATCGAGCCGCCGGTATCCGTCCCGGTCGCCGCCAGTGCCAGACGCGCGGCCACCGCCGCCGCCGAACCGCCGGAAGAGCCGCCGGGCACCAGGGGCTTGTCCAGGTCCGGCGACCAGGGGTTCTTCACCGGCCCGTAGTAGCTGGTGATGTTGGAGGAGCCCATGGCGAACTCGTCCAGGTTCAGCTTGCCCAGCATCACCGCGCCCTCTTTCCAGAGGTTCGCGGTCACGGTCGACTCGTAGACCGGCTGGAAGCCGTCGAGGATGTGCGAGCCCGCGGTGGTCAGCGTGCCTTCCGTGCAGAACAGGTCCTTGACCGCGATGGGCAGCCCTTCCATCACGCCCGTCTCGCCCTTGGCGCGGCGGGCGTCGGAGGCCTCGGCCATCTCAAGGGCCTTTTCCGGGGTCTCGGTCACGAAGGCGTTGAGCACGCGGCCCTTATCCAGCGCGGCGACATGCGCCTCGGTGAGCTCCTTGGAGGAAACCTCGCCCTTGGCCAGCAGGTCGCGGGCCTCGGCGAGCGTCAGGCGGTTCAGTTCAGTCATGGCGCGCCCCTACTCCACCACCTTGGGAACGGCGAAGAAGTTCTCCGCCGCCTCGGGCGCGTTGGCCACGATCTTGTCGGGGTAGCCGCCGTCGGTGACCTTGTCCTCGCGCAGCGGCGGCTTGGTCTCGACCACTGAGGTCATGGGCGGCACGCCGTCGGTGTCGATCTCGCCCAGTTGCTCGACGAAGCCCAGAATCTGGCTGAGCTCTCCGGCGAGCGCTTCCTTCTCCTCATCGGCCACGCGGATGCGCGCCAGGCGCGCGATCTTCGTGACGGTGTCCTTGTCGACCGCCATGCTTCTAATTCCTGGTTTCCAGTTTGGCCGCCCCAAGGGGGCGCAACTTTCGACTGTTCGCGCGGGAAACTAGCACCCGCCCCCAAGGCCCGCAAGACGGCGCGCGGCCTCTTGCCCGCCCTTGCCTTTCGCGGCCTCGCAGCGCATTAAGAGGCATGGCCGCGAGCATCACCGAGATCGCCGAGATTCCCGCCCTGCTGGGCCCGCGCGAGCGGGTGCTGGGGCTGGACTTCGGCGACAAGACCATCGGTCTCGCCCTCTCCGATTCAGCGCTGACCCTGGCCTCTCCCCTGGAGACCATCCAGCGCCGCAAGTTCATGGCCGACGCGGAAGCGCTCAAGGCCGTGATCGCGGACCGCAAGGTGGGCGCGCTGGTCCTGGGGCTGCCGGTCAACATGGACGGCAGCGAAGGCAAGCGCTGCCAGCAGACCCGCGGCTTCGCCGAGAACCTCCAGAAGGAGGCGGGCGTGACTATCCCGCTGGCGCTGTGGGACGAGCGTCTCTCGACCTCCGCGGTGGAGCGCTTCCTGATCGACGAGGCCGACATGACCCGCAAGCGCCGCGGCGAGGTCGTGGACAAGATGGCCGCCGCCTACATCCTCCAGGGCGCCCTCGACGCCATGCGGCGCACGCTCGGCTGAGGCACAGCTGTTCGGCCCGCCACCGCTTCGGCGCCGGCTTCATCCTATTGCCTTCGCGGGCGCTGCGGTTTGATCCAGCGCAAGGCCTCCAGGCGCACGCCGTAATAGGAGTCCCTCTCGATTCAGGAGAATGAGAAGGGGAGCGGTCGAGTGAATCCGGGCGCAGCACCGCAGGAGATCAACCTTACCCATCAACGCTATAAGCTGCGCGCCTGGATCCGCACGCGGCTTTGGGCGCAGGTGATGCTCGGCATGGCCCTGGGCGTCCTTGTCGGCTTTCTGTTGGGGCCGGGCGTGGGTCTGCTGGAGCCGCGCACCGCCGAGATTCTGGGGCAGTGGATGGCCCTGCCCGGTCAGGTCTTCCTGGGCCTGATCGCCATGGTGCTGGTGCCGCTGGTCTTCACCTCCATCATCGGCGGCCTCACCGGTTCCGCCTCCGGCGCGGACCTGAAGTCCATCGGCTTGCGCCTTGCCAGCTTCATCCTTGCGACCACCTTCGCCGCCGCTTGGATCGGCGTGCTGCTGGCCCGCTGGCTGACGCCCGGGGCCCAGCTCGCGGGCAGCCTTCAATCCCGCGCCGTCACCCCTTCCCCGGCTGGCGAGGGGCTGCCCTTCGATGCGGCGCGCGCGCCGGAGATCATCGCCAAGATCCTGCCGACCAATCCGACCGCCTCGATCGTGCAGGGCGACATGCTGGCCGTGGTTGTCCTGGCGATCCTCGTAGGCGTGGCCGCGACCCAGGTGGACCGGGCCAAGGTCGCGCCCTTCCTGGCCTTCCTCGACGCCCTGCTCTCCATCGCCATGACCATCGTCAAATGGGCCATGTTCCTGGCGCCCCTGGCGGTCTTTGGCCTGATGGCCCAACTGGTCATGCAACTGGGGCTCGACACCCTTATCGGCATGTCGCGCTATGTCGGCACGGTGCTGCTCGGCCTGACCGTGCTGCTGGGGCTCTACCTGCTGCTGGTCGCGGTTCTGGGCGGCATGAGCCCGCGGCGCTTTCTCGAAACGTCAGGCAGCACGCTGCTGCTGGCCTTTTCGACCTCCAGCTCCTCGGCGATCATGCCGATGACGATCCAGACCGCGCGGCGTCTCGGCGTGCCGGAAGCCACGGCCAATCTCGTGGTGCCGCTGGGCGCCACCATGAACATGGCGGGCACGGCGCTCTACCAGACGATCGCGATCCTTTTCCTGGCCCAGATATCGGGCGTCGACTTGACCTTGGGGGAAACGGGGTTGATCGCCACGACCCTGGTCGCCTCTTCCATCGGCGCGCCGGGCACTCCCGGCGTTTCCATCGCGATCCTGATCAGTGTCGCAGGCGGCTTCGGGATTCCGACCGCCGGCATGGTGATCATTCTGGGCGTCGACAGGCTTCTCGACATGAGCCGCACGGTGGTCAACGTGACCGGCGACCTCGTCGCCAGCCTGCTGCTGCGCAAGGCGGCCGAAGGTAAAGCCGCCGGCGAGCCCGGTGTGGCCCAGTCCCTCTAGATCAAAGCGGTGGCAAGCTGCGGAGGTAGGCGACGATGGCGTCCATGTCGCTTTCCCGGATCCCGGCGTAGTAGTGGACGCCCATGGGCGGCAGAAGGCGGCTGCCGTCCGGGCGCACGCCGGTCCGCACCACGGCCTTGATCTGCTCATCGCTCCAATCCGCCAGACCCGTGGGCGTGATGTTGGCGGAGACGGATTCTCCCCAGGGCCCGGGGAAGGTGAAGCCCCCAGCGCCGGTCTGGTGCTCCCAGTCCGGTCCGTGTTCGCCCGGCGGGGAGTGACACTCGATGCAGTGCCCGACCGGCCCCGCCAGATAGGCGCCATAGGCGACCGGGTCCGCGGGATCGACCGACGCCACCGCGCCCACCGGCGGGCCATAGCTGGGCGGCAGCGGGATATCGTACCGGGAGGCAGGCACCTCGTTCTCGATGGCGGGAACACTGCGCAGGTAGGCGACCAGGGCCTTCGCGTCCTCGTCGGAGATGCCGCGGTAGAGATGGATCGGCATGGGCGGGCCGATCAGGCTGCCGTCCGGCCGGATGCCCTCGCGGATCGCCCTGATCAGCTCTTCCTCGGACCAGGAACCGACGCCGGTCTTCACATCGGGCGTGATGTTCGGGACGTAGGCGGTGAACTGGCCCGGAAAGGCGATCTCCATGCCGCCCGCCAGCGCCATGCCGGGCAAGGGTCCCTCCGGCGTCTGCTGTGTATGGCAGTTGCCGCAAGCAGCGATGGTCTCCATCAGGTACTGACCCCGCTCCAGGGCCGTTTCGGCCTGCGCCTTGGGCGAGAAGGCCAAGGTGGCGAGCAAAGCGCCGCTCAGAAGGCGGAGGGTGAAGGATGTGAGGTCGGCAGGCATCTATTAGCACTCCCTTATTGGCCACCTCAGATTATCCGAGCCGCCCGGTCCCGCACCATTGATCTTTTCTCATGCGACCCGATCTTCAGTAGGTGAAATCCGCATGGCTGGAGAAGAAACCCATGAGTGAGCGCCGCCTGATCGCCATAGCCCAAGGAACCCCCGCCAGCGACGGGGCGGGCGTCAAACTGCTGCGCGTGATCGGCACGCAGGAGCTCGACCACATCGACCCCTTCCTGCTGCTGGACGAGTTCCGCAATGAGGACTCCAAGGACTATGTGGCGGGCTTTCCCGACCATCCGCACCGCGGGTTCGAGACCGTCACCTACATGATGCAGGGGCGCATGCGCCATAAGGACTCGGTCGGCAATTCCGGCTTGCTGACCGACGGCGCGCTGCAGTGGATGACGGCGGGCCGGGGCATCATTCACAGCGAAATGCCCGAGCAGACCGACGGGCTCATCTGGGGCTATCAGCTTTGGGTGAACCTGCCGGCCCGGGACAAGATGACCGCGCCGCGCTACCAGGACATCCCGCCCGAAGCGATCCCGGTGACGGAAGCCGGGGGCGCTGCGGTCAAGGTTCTCGCGGGCGAATGGAACGGCGTCAAAGGGGCCGCCGACACGCTCTGGCCCATCGAGTACCTGGACGTCACGCTGGAGCCCGGCGCCGAGTTCGCCAAGGAGGTGCCGGAGGGCCACAGCCTCCTCGCCTTCGTCTACCGGGGGGCGCTGCTGGCCGAAAGCGAAGAGGGCGAGCATGAGATCGCCCAGCGCCACCTGGGCGTCTTCACGCGCGAAGGCGCGGGCCTGACGCTGAAGGCGGGCAACGAGGGCGCGGGCTTCCTGCTCTTGAGCGGCCAGCCGATCGGCGAGCCGGTGGCGCGCATGGGGCCCTTCGTGATGAACAGCCGCGAAGAGCTGATGCAGGCCGTGCAGGACTATCAGGCCGGGCGTCTGGCGACCTGATCCTTTAGAACGACCCCAGCCTTATCTCTGGAACGTCGTCGCCTTTGGCCAGAGCCTCCGTCCCCTTTTTTTGCGGACGGCGGGGCTGTCCTCGCCGGTCAAGAGACGGCAGGCTTTCAGGCCCCCTACTCCTCCCAGGTCCAGTCCTCGATCCGCTGGGTGGTGGTGGCCCGGTGTCCGGTGGGCTCCACCCCCTTCAACTGCTTTGGCAGAATGTAGCTCGACGCGCGCCAGTAGAGCGGGATGGCCGGCAGGTCCTCGGCGTAGAGGTGCTGGAGCTCCGACCAAAGCTGCTTGCGCTTCTCGCGGTCCAGCTCACGCTCGATGGCGTCGATCAGGCGATCCATCTCGGGGTTGGCGTAGCCGGTGTAGTTCTGGCCGCTCCAGGCGTTCTCCTCGCTCGGGACCTGATCGCTGCGCAAGGTGGTGAGCGGAACCGCCTCGGGCGCCGAAAGCCAGGCGAAGAGCGCGAGCGCGCCATAGTCGCGCTTGGTCACGGTCTCCCCGAAGAAGACGCGCGGCGGCTCGTTGCGGATTTCAACCTCGATGCCGATCTGCTTCCAGCCCGCCTGAAGCACCTGCTGCACCAACTCGCGCGTGCGGTTGCCCGCCGTGGTCATGAGACGCAGGCGCAGGGGCTCGCCCGCTGCGTTGTGCCGGATCCCGCCCTTCATCTCGCTCCAGCCCGCCTCGTCCAGAAGCGCCGCGGCCGCGTTCGGGTCGTAGGCGTAGACCGGCACGGTCTCGTCATAGACCCAGTCGAGCGGGGAGACGTTGGAATGGGCCACCGGCTGCCGCCCGCCGAAGAGCTGCTCGGACAGCGCCTGCCGGTCGGCGGAGAGGATCAGGGCCTCGCGCACCCGCTTGTCGGCGAGGATCGGGTTATCCAGCAGCACGTCCAGGTGCTCATAGATCAGACCCGGCTTGAAGATCACGTTGAAGCGGTCGCCGTGCCGTTCCTCGAAGGCGATGGCCTGATCGATGGAAAGGCCGAGGTCGCCGTCGATGAGGTCGACCTCTCCGGACAGCAGATTGGCCTCCAGCGCCGAGGTGTTCTCGATGGTGCGCAGGATCACCCGCTCGAACGCGGGCTCCCTGCCGCGCCACTCCGGGTTGCGGACCAGGGATATCTGGGAGCCGGGCACCACCTCGGAGATCACATAAGGGCCGAAGAAGAGCCCTGGATTGGTGCTGTCCGTCTCATAGGCCGAACGGTTGCGGTAGTCGATCGGGGAGGCTTCGAAGATCGGCCGCTCGATGTGCGCGGGCAAGGGATAGAAGCTGTTCGCGACGTTGTACTGGTAGGTGACGCGGTCGACGTGGACCACAAAGCGCTTATCGTCCAGCGCGTCGATGGCCAGAATGCGCCGGAAGCCCTCCGCTCCAGCCGCCCCCGACTCGGGATGACGCCCGACCTCCCAGGAAAAGACGAAATCCTCGGTCGTCACCGGAACGCCGTCGCCCCAGAAGAGGTCCGGTTTGATCTCGTAGGTGATGGCGACACCTTCCCCGCCGCCATCCAGAGGCTCGATCACCGCCTTGCCGTTCTCCAGGGTCGGCAGTTCGGTGCAAACCTCGCAGCGCAGTTCCCACTGGGCGTCATGGTTGGTGAGCGGCCGGGTGCCCATGACGATGGTGTAGGTCTTCGCCAGCATGGAATCGATCAGGGGATGCAGGTTCGAGGGGAACTGCGAAATGCCGATGCGCAGGTCGCGCGCTTCGGCCGCGTTGGCACCGATGGCGAGCAGAATGACCGCAAGCGCGGCTCTCAGCAGGTTCCGGTGAAAGGCCATGGGTCCTATGCGTCCTTCTCTTCTCCGCCGTGCTGGCGCGACCAGCCCTCGGGATCAGAGAGGAAGGTCCGCACGGAGTTTATGCCCTCCTGAGAGAGATAGTCCTGTTCCTCTGCCACCGCCAGTGCATCCCACCAGGTACAGAGCGCATGCAGAGAAACCCCCGCATCCGTGAGCTTCTTGAGGCCATCCGGGAAGATGCCGTAGTGGAAGACGACGGCGGTGTGCGCGCAGACGGCGCCCGCTGCGCGCAAAGCGTCCACGAAAGCCAGCTTCGAGCCGCCGTCGGTCGCCAGGTCCTCGATCAGCAACACCCGGTCGCCGTCCTTGAAGTCGCCCTCGATCTGGGCGTTTCGGCCAAAGCCCTTGGCCTTCTTGCGGACGTAGAGCATCGGCAGCCCCATGCGCTCGGCGATCCAGGCCGCGAAGGGAATGCCGGCGGTCTCGCCGCCGGCCACGGCGTCGAAGCACTCGAAGCCGGCTTCGTCCTGGATCCGCTCGACCAGCATGTCCATCAGGCGGGCGCGGGCGCGGGGATAGGAGATGATCTTGCGGCAGTCCACGTAGACCGGGCTCTTGCGCCCGGAGGTGAAGGTAAAGGGCTCCTGCGGGCGGAACAGCACAGCCTCGATCTCCATTAGCACGCGTGCGGTCGTGCGGGCCGTGGGGTGGATGTGCTTCATGAAAACGCGCCCTTTCCTCTTTCGCCTGCCGTTCGGGACGGCCGGTCCGCCGCACCCGATGGTCGCCAATCAATATCGACTCGCAGCCCTGCCCGCAACGCCTGAACAGCCTTCTTGAAGGACACTTTACAAGACAAGAGGCGAGCGCCACTCTCACGAGCTATGAGCGACCAGGAAGAAATCCTCGAATCCACGGACCGCCAGGCCGGCGAAGCGGTCTGGCGCACCCTGTCCCATCTGCGGGCCGGGCGGCCCCTGGTTCACTGCATCACCAACTATGTCGCCATGGACATCAACGCCAACGCGCTGCTGGCCGTGGGCGCCTCCCCGGTCATGGCCCACGCCGCCGAGGAGGTCGAGGAGATCGCCGGGGTTGCAGGCGCTCTCGTGATCAACATCGGCACGCTCGACAAGGTCTGGGTCGAGTCCATGCTGGCCGCCGCCAAGGCGGCGGTGGAAGCGGGCGTTCCCTGGGTTCTCGACCCCGTGGGGGTCAACGCGACGCCCTACCGCCTGGAGGTCGCAAAACGCCTGACCCGCCTGCAGCCGACGGTGATCCGCGGCAACGCCTCGGAGATAGCGGCACTGGGGGCGAGCAGCGCGGCAGGCGGCCAGGGCGTGGACAGCACCCTTGAATCCTTCGACGCGCTGGATGCCGCCCAGACATTGGCGCGCAAGAGCGGCGCGGTGGTCGCGGTCACCGGCGCCGTCGATTACGTCACCAACGGACACGATCTGGTGGCGGTCGCCAACGGGCATGAGTTCATGGCCCGGGTCACGGCCATCGGCTGCACCCTCTCCGCCCTGGTCGGCGCCTGCCTGGCGGTCTCGGACGATCCCCTGGAAGCGACCGTCCATGGGCTGGTGATCATGGGGATCGCGGGCGAGATGGCGGCCGAGCGCTCGCAAGGACCGGGCAGCTTCCGCACCGCGCTGATCGACGCGCTCTACCGCATGGAAGAGAGCCAGGTCGAAGAAGCCGCGCGCATCGGATGACCGGACCCAAGACCATCTTCGACCCACGCCTCTATCTGGTGATCGGCGAAGCCGACTGCGCCGGGCGTCCCTTGGGCGAGGTGCTACGGGCAGCGGTGGAAGGCGGCGTCACGCTGGTTCAGTTGCGCGAGAAGTCCCTGCCTCATGCCGACTTCCTGCGCCGCGCGCGGGAGGTGCGCGCCCTGCTCGCGCCCAGCGGCGTGCCCCTGATCATCAACGACAATCTCGATGTGGCCCTGGAAGCCGAAGCCGATGGACTCCACCTCGGCCAGGACGACATCAGCCCCGCCAAGGCCCGCGCGAACCTGGGCCCCGAGGCGATCCTGGGCCTTTCGGTCGGCAGTCTCGGCGAATTGGCGGCGAGCGACCTTTCGCCCTGCGACTACGTGGGGATCGGCCCGGTCTACGCAACCGGCACCAAGAGCGATGCGGGCGACGCCATCGGCCCGGCCGGATTGAAGCAAGTCGCGGACGAAGTCCGTGCAAGCGCCGGACTGCCCTGCGTGGCCATCGGCGGCATCCAGCAGGAACGCCTGACTGAACTCACCGGATGCGGCGCCGCGGGTGTCGCCGTGGTCTCCGCGATTGCGGGGGCGCCCGACCCGCGCCAGGCGGCACGGTCACTGCGTCAGGCCATCGCAAAAGCAGGACTGCGGCCCTGACCCCTGAGGGCAGAAATCACGGCTTAGCTATTTGTCGCATTAAGTAGAAAGATTCTTTTCTTTCGGGTAGGCTTTCGCTCCAAAGGGGACGAATTGACGTCTTTGATTTGGAGAGGGGAAGAAGAACCATGGGCATGATTACCAAACTGGGCGGCTTGGCGCTGGCGGCGCTGCTGCTGTCCTTCAGCGGAGAGGCCGGCGCAATCGAGCTGCGTCCCGACGGCGCGTACTGCCTCACATCCAAGCCAATCGTCGGCGGGCATCCGTCGCTTGAGCGGGTCTCGGCCCACTCCTGCGCTTACACGGAGGAAGAGTCGCTGGACGTCGGCCAGCAGTGGAGCTTCTCCGGCGGCAAGATCCGCAACGCCAACGGCAACTGCCTCCAGGAAGTCGACGCCATCGGCGGCGGCTACAAGCTGGTCGTCGACATGTGCGATGCCTACCGGGGCCAGGAGTTCAGGGTCGAAGGCGCGCGCATCGTCACCAACAGCGGCAACTGCGTGACCTTCAAGGGCCGTAGCGGCACAAGGGGCAATGTCTTCATAGACAGCTGCGGTGCCGGCGGCAGCCAGGTTCTGAACCTCGGCGATTTCCCCATGGGCGGCGAAGGCCAGATCGTGGGCTATCCCTAAGCCGTAAACCGCTAACGGGTAACCGAAAAAGCGCGCCGGTCTGAAACCGGCGCGCTTTTCTTTTGAGCGCTCACTTCTTGGCGGCCTTTTCCCGGGCGTAGGCGCGGCGGCTTTCCGCCACCTCCTCCATGCGCCGGCGCAGATCCGGCCACTCGCGGCAAAAGACTTCAAAGTCGCCCGCCGAGAGGAACAGGAGATGCGAATAGCTGATCGACCGCAGGTCGGCGCTGCGCGGCGCGTCGTCCAGCAGGGCCATCTCCCCGAAGAAGTCCCCGCGCCCGAGGCGCAGCGCCTCGCCTTCCAGACGCACCTCCACCGCACCGCTCGCGATGAAGTACATGCCATCGCCAGGGTCGCCGCGCCGGAACACGAAGGCGCCCACGGCGAAGACGCGGGTCCTCAGCTTGCGGGCAATCTTGGAGCGCTGCGCCTCCGTCAGGCCGGCAAAGACCGGGAAGGCTTCCAGCAGTTCCGGGGTGGTGGCCTTCAGGTCCACGGGCGGCAGCGGGCCCGAGCGCACGTGGACCGCCACCGCCTCCGTCACCAGTGTGCGAGACAGGTCCTCGCTGATGATGCCGGAGTCACGCAGCTGTTGGATCTGCTCCATCTCCTCGCGGAAGGCGTAGCGCTCCAGAACCTTGAAGTCCAAGTCGCGTGCGAAGCGCGGGTACTGAAGGCGAAGTGCCTCCAGATGCCGCTCCACCTCCGAGAGACGCAGCTCCAGGATCTCGATCAGAATCTCGGCCAGCCGCTCGCCGACCAGATTGGCCAGACGGAACTCCAGGAAGACCGTCAGCTCGCGCAGGATGATCCGGTTCAGCAGCAGATACTGGAAACGCTGGGCGAGGTGCGACGCCAAGGGCCGTTGCAGGTTCAGGCGGTAGTGCATCCAGCTCAGCAAGCGGAACCAACGGCTGTGCCGATGTGGGCGCCGGGCCGCGCGCAGGTATCCGAGGCGGCCGTCTTCCCGGGCGGCGTCGATCATGCCCTCCACGGCGAGCTGGTAGCGGTCCACGAGGCTGTGGGGCAGGCCGCCGCTGAAGCGCTGCTCCATCAGAAGCGCCTTTTCCTGATTTGCAAGCGCGATGATGCCGACCACCAAGCGCTCCTTGTCGGAGACCCCCTCGGTGAAGGAGGTGTCCTCGGCGACCTTCTTCAGGCGGTTGCTATAGGGCTGCACCGCCTGATCCACCAGGTCTTCATCCAACTCATAGCGCCCGGCGAAACTGCGGAGAGAGGAGCGCACCGCGGTCAGGGAGGAGGTCAGGACCTGGGAGCGGAAGGCCCGTTCGACCGGCGGCAACTGATCCAGCCCGAGCCAGCGCATCAAGGGGCTGAGTGTCGTGCCTTGAACCAGCAGGGTGAAAAGCACGAAACCGGTCGCCTGAATGGCGATGAAGCGCTGGATCTCGGGATCGACAAAGATGTTCTCGGTCACGGCCAGGGCCAGCGCCAGCGTGACGGAACCCCGGAGGCCGCCCCAGATGATCACCGACTTGGTCGCCGGCCCCACCTCACGGGTCAAGCGCGCAAGAGCCAGCAGCGGAAAGACCGCGAAGAGCACGAAGGCCCGCGCCGCCAGGGCCGCCATGACGGCGACAAGCAGATAGAGCAGGTCGGTGACCTCGAAGTCGGCGAGAAGCCTCGGCACCAGGAGCGCGGCCAGCACGAAGACCAGGGAGGTGGCCCAGAAAGCGAGCTGGTCGAGCGTCAACTGGAAGAACTGGAAGGTCTCTGGCTGAAAGCGCGAGCGGGCGACGGCGCTCAAGACCAGCCCGCTGGTGACCACCGCAACGACGCCCGAAACCTCCAGGTAGTCGTTGCAGATCACGTAGACCGCATAGGGAAGAGCGACCGCGATGGTAAGCTGCGCCGCCCGATAGGACCGCAGAGCGGCCAAGCCATTGGCGGCCAATAGGCCCGCCACCATGCCTGCCGCGGCGCCGCCCGCCAGACCCCAGAGCAGATCGGCGGCGATCAGGGGCACGTCCGGCTCCTGCCCCGTCACGATGACCGCGAGAAGCGCGCTGAAGACGGCGATCGCGGTGGCATCGTTCAGCAGGCTCTCCCCCTCGACCAGCCGCGTCAGCCGGGCGGGCGCGCCCAGGTCCCTGAAAAGCGCGATGACCGCGCTGGGATCCGTCGTGGCGACGATGGCGCCCAGCAGGAGGCAGACGACCAGCGGCATGGGCGCCACCAGATAGAGCGCGCCCCCGATGGACAGAAAGGTTATGAGCACGGCGAGAACCGCCAGCAGGATCACCGGCGCGATGTCCTGGGCCAGGCGGCGCACGTCGATCGTGATGGCCCCCTGGAACAGCAGCAGCGGCAGCAGGACCGTCAGGAAGGTGGCGGAGGATACCGGTATCTCAATCAGCTTCCCGGCAAGTTGCTTGATGCCGCCGGACTCGCCGCCATGGGATATCCAAAGCGCCAGCGACCCGATCAAGACCCCGACCATGGCCAGCAGCACGGTGAAGGGCAGACCGCTGCGCCGGGCCAGCGGCTGGATGCACGCCACCACCATCAGCAAAAGCGCAATGATCAGAACAATCTCGGCGACGCTCACCTGGGCCGGCCCTTCCTCGAAACTGCAGAATGCTGACCTGCCACTTTAGCGGGCCGCGCCCTAGAGATACATCTCCTCGACATCCACGGTGTCGCGCTCGCCAAGCGCGGCGAAGTGCTCCTCCAGCCAGGCGTCGGTCCGCTGGCGGCCCAGTTCGAAAAGGTGGTGCAGGAAATGCCAGTCGGCGTTCAGCTTCGAGGAGACGCCCAGGTTCTGCATGATGTCCTCGGCATGGATCACATGCATGTACATGCGGCGCAAGCGCCCGGCGTCATCGTATCCCTTGTCCACCAGTTCGCTGACGAAGTGGATGGCGCGCATCTCTCTCATCAGACCGGCGTTGAAGGTGATGGTGTTCAGCCGGTCGATGATCGCCTGGGCCGAGGTCGGGGTCTCCTCGATGTTGATGGGGTTGATCTGGACCAGCAGGACGTCCGGCGAGCCGCCCGAATAGATCAGCGGATAGATCGCCGGGTTGCCCATGAAGCCGCCATCCCAATAGGTCTCCCCCTCGACCTCGACGGCGCGGTGCAGGTAGGGCAGGCAGGCGGAGGCGAGGATCGCCTCCAGCGACATGTCCTCCAGCTCGAAGATCTTGATCCGCCCGCGCTTCACGTTGGTGGCGCTGACGAAGAGCTTCATGGCCGAACAGCGGCGCACGGCTTCAAAGTCGACTTCCGCGTCCAGCACGCTGCGCAGCGGATTGATGTCCAGGGTGTTGAACTCGTAGGGGCTCCAAAGGCGGCTCAGCATGTCCAGGATGCGGTAGCCCGGCGCGAAGTCCATGTTGCCCAGCCCCATCATGCGGTCGAGCGGCGAGGGTTGCAGCGGTGACAGCACCGAAAGCAGCGAGATCTGCTTCCAGACGCTGGCGAGGGTCTCGCGCGCCTTCTCCCGCCCGCCGATCGCCAGGCCCGAGGCCATGGCGACACCGTTGACCGCACCGGCGCTGGTGCCGGAAACAGCGTCGATGGCGATGCGGTCGTCTTCCAGCAGGCGGTCCAGCACCCCCCAGGTGAACGCGCCGTGCGCGCCGCCCCCCTGGAGCGCCAGGTTGAGCCGCTTGACGCCCTTGCCGCTCGGCCAGATGCCGGTTTCGCAGGCGGCGGCGTCTTCGTTCGAGGCAGCGCTCTCCCACTCCCCGCTCAAGGTCTTGTCCATGAAAAATCCTGTCCTTAATCGCTTTGTCGTCCCGGGCTCATTTTCCTATCATGCAGGCCCAGAGCAAGCCTTTTGCTGCATTGCAACAAAGAAAGTGGAGTCGGGCGGCGATGAATGACCTGGAATCCCCCATCCTTCTGAGCGAACGCAAGGACGCGGCCGCCTATCTGACCCTCAACCGGCCGGAGCGCCTGAACGCCATGTCGCTCGCGCTCTGGCAGGCGCTGGGCGCGGGAATCGGCGCGCTTGCGGGCGAGGAAGATCTGCGCTGTCTGGTGCTGCGCGGCGCGGGCGGCAAGGCATTCGGCGCCGGTGCGGACATATCGGAGTTTCCGGAAAAGCGGGCCAGCGCTGCGGACGCCGAAGCCTATGCGGAGGCGATCGAGCCGACCTTGCAGGCGCTCGCCGCCTTTCCAGCACCCAGTCTGGCGGCGATCCAGGGCGTGGCCGCGGGCGGCGGGCTGGAACTGGCGCTGCTCTGCGATCTGCGCATCGCGAACGAGTCGGCGCGCTTCGGCATTCCCATCAACAAGATCGGCCACTGCCTGCCCTACCCCGCCATGGTCGCCCTGGTCGAGTTGGTCGGGCGCTCGGCGGCGCTGGAAATCCTGTTGGAGGGACGCGTCTTCGGCGCGGAGGAGGCGCTGCGCATGGGGCTGGTCAACCGCGTGGTCGCGGACAGCGACTTCGAGGAGGAGATCGCCGCCGCCGTGGCCCGCATCGTGTCGGGCGCGCCCCTGGCCGCCCGGCAGCACAAGCAGATGGCGAGACGCGCCCTGGAGCCACGACCGCTCAGCGCCGAGGAACTGGCCTCCGCCTATGCGCTCTGCGATTCGCAAGACTACCGCGAAGGCGTCAGCGCCTTTCTGGAGAAGCGCAAACCCGTCTTCGAGGGGCGCTGAGGGTTCTTTTGCGCCGCCAACAAGAAAAAACCGCCTGGGCGGACCAGGCGGCTCTATTCGTCGCTCCTCCGGCCGAAGCGGCCGGACAGCGCCTTACTTCATCTTGGATTCCTTGAAGACGACGTGCTTGCGCGCGACCGGGTCGTACTTCTTGAACTCGAACTTCTCGGTCGAGTTACGGGTGTTCTTCTTCTTCACGTAGAAGTACCCGGTGTCGGCGGTGCTCACCATCTTGATGAGCTGGGTCTGTGGCTTGGCCATGATCTCTATCCTTCCCGATTGCGCGGGGGCCCTGCTTTTGCGGGCTGTCAGTAATCCGAGGCCGGGAATGTACTCGCTGTCCCGCCTTTGTCAACGCCCGAAACGCTTTACGGCGCGCTTTTCAGCCCAGCGAGCGGGCATCGGTCACCAACTGGAAGGGATGCTCGGGATTCTCCAGGAAGGCGAGCGCCTCGCGCAGCACCCGGGCCGTGATGTTCGCAACCGGCAGGTCCGACAGCCGGTCCACCGCCAGCCAGCCGACATCCTCCAGTTCGCCGTCGCCGCTGGGCGATCCCTCGAGGCGCGGTTCCAGCAACAGGAAGAAGCGCGTATCGAAGCGCCGCGGGTTGCCCGGCGGCGTGATGGCGCGCGCAAGCGGGTGCAGATGGCCCTGCTGCGCGCTCGGGACGCGAAAGCCGGTCTCCTCCTCCAGTTCGCGCAGAGCCGCCGCGCGCAACCTGGGAAGAAGCGCCAGGGTCGCCTCGTCGATGCCCGGCGGCAGGGGGCGGCCAGGGGCGGCCTCGCTCGGCTGTTCGCCGCTGTCCACGCGCCCGCCGGGAAAGACGTAGTAGCCCGGCATGAAAACCATCGCCTGGCTGCGCCTGCCCAGCAGGACTTCCGGCGCCCTCAAGCCCTCATGGCGCAGCAGAACCAGTCCGGCGGCGTCACGCGGCGTCATGATCTTGGAATGCTCAGTTGAGGGAGCTGGTGGTCAGGGGCTCCGCGCCGCGCCCGGCGAGATTGCCGCTGGTGCGCCCCAACGCCTCGGCGTAGAGGCCGGGATTCTCGATCAGCAGCAGCGCCGCTTCGAGATCCAATTCGGCCTCCTCATCGGTCACGGGGCAGCGCGCCCGGATCGTCTCCGCGTCCTCTTCGGAGATCGGCGGCTGATCGACGCTTTCGGCGATATTGAGCCGCACCTTGTGGATCGGCGTCGCCAGTTCACGCCGAAGGTCGGCCATGGTGACCTCGCCGCTGGTGCAGAGGTCGGGCTGCACCCCGCGATGCGCCAGCGCATAGCCCGAAGGGGCGTGGAAGCGCGCCCAGGTGATGGTCATCTCGCCGCCGTTGTTGAGCCGGAACACCGTCTGCACCGAGCCCTTGCCGTAGGAGTTGCTGCCGATCACCACGGCCCGGCGCCCGTCCTGAAGCGCGGCGGCGACAATCTCGGAGGCGGAGGCCGAACCGCCATTGATCAGGATGACAAGCGGAAGCCCCTCGGCGATGTCGCCGTCATTGCCCTCGAAGTACTGGTGGCTGTTCGGGTGGCGGCCATGGGTGGAGACGATGCGGGTATCGCCCAGGAAGAGGTCGCTGACCGAGACCGACTGGTCCAGCAGCCCGCCGGGATTGCCGCGCAGGTCGAGCACGATCCCGCTGAGGTTCGAGCCGATCTGCTGCTTGGCCAGGCGGATCTTCTTTTCCAGGGAGCGCGTCGTGGACTGGTTGAAGCCCGACACCCGGATGTAGGCCGCGTTGCCTTCGCGCTTGTAGCTGACGGTTTGCGGCACGACATGGCCGCGCGTCACCGTGATCGGAAAGGGCGATTGGGAACCGCGCAGGACGGTCACCACCACCTCGCTGCCGACCGGCCCGCGCAGGCGGTCCACCACCTCGCGCTGATCCATCGGCAACACGTCCTGCCCTTCGATCAGGGTTATGACGTCGCCGTCCTTCATGCCGGCCCGCTCAGCCGGGGTTTCTTCCATCACCTGAAGGACTTCGACGCCCTTCTCCATCAGACGGATGCGCACGCCGATGCCGCCGAAGCCCTCGCGGGATGCCTGGTTGTCGCGCGCCTCGTCGCGGCTGGCGTAGCGGGAGAACTGGTCGAGCTCACTCACCATGCCGTCGAAGACCGCTTCGTAGATGTCTTCCGAACTGGCCGTCTGCAGCGCTTCCGAGTGGCTGCGCCCGTTGTCCACGGCGCTGGCCGTCAGGTAGGCCCACCCCCGGATATCGTCCCCTGCCGGCACCTCAAAGAGCCCGGTTTCCTGCTGATCGACCAGAAGCGCGACCTGACGGCCCCGCAGCTCGGCGCTCAGGCGCTTGTCGAGACTGGAGAGATTGTTGAGCGCGGCGAGAGACAGCTCGTCCATCTCGACCTGGTCGATGTAGATCTCTTCGATATCCTGCAAGCCGGCGCTGAAAAGCCGCGTCGCCGCGGCCTGGTCGTAGACGTCGTAGTGCTCCGGGTTTTCGACCGCGCAGGCGGTCGCCAGAAGAGCGAAAGCGGGCACGGCTATGGCGGGCATGGCGGCGCGCCAGGTCTGCTGCCAAGCTTGGCCCCAGGACTGCCGCAGAACGCTCATCGATACCCCTTTGCCGCTTTCATACTCACGTCGCCCGTTCAGGCCCCAAACAGGAGTAGACGGGAAATGCTTTACACAAGGTGAAACTCTAATGCGGCTTTGGGCGGGCGTGCCAGAGAAAAAATGTGATTTCCTCGTGAATTAGCGGCCTTTTTTGCCAGTTGGCTTCTTGCCATGCCCGACCTTGCCCTTGACCTTCGTCCGGCCCCGGCCTTTCCCGCGCCCTGCGGGACGGCCACCACCCGGTCGGCCCCCACCGGGACGCCCCCCACCGGGACCACCTCCTGCCGAGGGTTTGGCGCGGCGCGGGCCGCCCAGCGGTTCGCGGGCCTCCCCCGGCGCCTGCGGTTCGGGCTCCCTGGCTTCGCCCTCCAGCAGCTCCATGACGATGCCGCCGGAAACCGGGTTCACTTCCAGCAGGCGAACCGCAACGTCCTCGCCCAGGCGGAAGCGCCGTCCCCACCTGCGGCCGATCAGCGCGTGCTGCTCTTCCACATGGTCGTAGAAATCGCTTGGCAGGCTTGAGATGGGAACGAGACCGTCGGCCCCGCTCTCGCTCAAGGTGATGAAGAGCCCGAAGCGGGTAACGCCGTTGATGCGGCCCGGGAAGATGTCGCCCACCCGCTCCGCCAGGAAGGCAGCCGTGAAGCGGTCGACGGACTGACGCTCGGCGGCGGCGGCGCGGCGCTCAGTGCCGGAGATATGTTCACCGATCGCTTCGAAGCGCTGTTCCTGATCGGCGCCGAGGCCGTCGTCACCCAGCTTCAGCCCACGGATCAGCGCGCGATGCACCAGCAGGTCCGAATAGCGGCGGATCGGCGAGGTGAAGTGGGCGTAGCGTGGCAGTGCGAGCCCGAAGTGCCCCAGGTTCTGACCGCTGTAATAGGCCTGGCTCTGACAGCGCAGAACTAAGTCGTTGACCATCTGGTCGTAGGGCGTCTGCCCGGCCTGTTGCAGCACGCGCTCGAAGGTCTTGGGGCGGATCACCTGCCCCTTGGCGAGGTGCAGGTCGATGGAGTCCAGGAACTGGCGCAGCGCTTCGACCTTCGCGGGGTCCGGGCTTTCATGCACCCGGTACATGCAGGGTTGCTTGCGCTCCTCCAAGGTGACGGCAGCGGCCACGTTGGCGGTGATCATGAACTCCTCGATCAGGCGGTGACTGTCCAGCCGCTCGCGACGGGCGATGGCCTTCACGCGCCCCGCATCGTCGAGGATCACCTTGCGTTCCGGGATGTCGAGGTCGAGCGTGCCACGCGCCTGCCGCGCCTTCAAAAGCGCGCCGAACGCCCCGTAGAGCGGCTTCAGGATCGGCTCCAAGAGCGGCCCGGTCGTCTCGTCGGGACGCCCGTCCATGGCCTCTTGAACCTGCTCGTAGGTCAGGCGCGCGGCCGAGCGCATGATGGCGCGCAGGAAGCGGTGCTTCACTGGCGTTCCTTCGGCGTCGATCCAGATTTCGCAGACCAGGCAGCCGCGCTCCTCCTTCGGGCGCAGGGAACACCAGCCGTTGGAAAGCGCCTCCGGCAGCATGGGCACCACGCGGTCGGGGAAGTAGACCGAGTTGCCGCGCTCCTCCGCCGTTTTGTCCAGGACGCCGCCGCTTTTCACGTAGTGCGCCACATCGGCGATGGCGATCAGCAGATGCCAGCCGCCCGGGTTCTTCGGGTTGTCGTCGGCCTCCGCCCAGACTGCGTCGTCGAAGTCGCGCGCGTCCGCGCCGTCGATGGTGACCAGCGGCACCTTGCGGAGGTCGGTCCGGCCCTCGGGCGACACCGCCTCGGCGGCTTCGGCCTCCTGCACGGCGGCTTCTGGGAAATCGACCGGTATCTCGTGTTCGTGGATGGCGATCATGCTGACGGCGTTGGGGCCGGTGGCGTCGCCGATCCGCTCGATGACGCGAACCTCCTGGGCGCCCATGGGCTTGCCGCGCTTCTTGATCTGGCAGAGCACCAGCTCGCCCTTCTGCGCGCCGCCCGCGTCGTCGGGGCGCAGGATATAGTCCCCCTTGGCCCGGCGGTCGGTCGGGTGCAGGCGCCCGCCCTCCATGCTCGGGTCGTAGATGCCGAGGATCTGTTCAATCCGTTCCTTGCCGATGACCCGGATGATGCGGGCTTCGTAGACGCCCTCCTCCAACCGCGTGAGACGCGCCAGCGCCCGCTCGCCCCGGTCCAGGGAGGCCGGGCGGCGCTTGTCGGGCACGACGAAGATCTTCGGCGCCGCGCCCTCGCCCTGCCAACGGTGGGGTGCTGCGAGCTGCTCGCCGTCTGGATCGGTGCCGGTCGCCACGATCACGGTGATCTCGGGCAGCCCATCGGCGGCGGTCAGACGCTTGCCGCCGTCCCGGGCGAGCGCGCCTTCCTCGCGCAGCTCGCGGATCAGCGCTTTCAGCTGCTGGCGGTCCTCGCCCTTGATCTTGAAGGCGCGCGCGACCTCGCGCTTGCCCACGGGCGTGGGGCTTTCAACGATGAAGCGGCGCACCTCTTCCTTCGAGGGGAAGCGGGCGCCGCCTTGAGGCTTCTTTGCCACGATACTTTCGGCTTTCCAAAAAACGAGAAGGTCGGGGATCAGCCCTTGCCGGCTTTTTCGCCCTTCTTGGCCCCGGCCTTCTTGGCCCCGGCCTTCTTGCCGCCCTTTTTCTGGGCGATCAGCTCGAGCGCCTGCTCAAGAGTTACGTCATCGACCTCCGCGCCCTTGGGCAGGCTGGCGAAGGTCCGCTTGTGCTTCACATAGGGGCCATAGCGGCCCTTGTTCAAGGTGATCTCGCCGCCGTCCGGATGCTCGCCCAGGCGGCGCAGGGGTTCCGCCCCGCCCTTCTTCGGCGCTTCGGCCAGCAGCGTCACCGCGCGGTTGAGGCCGATGGTCAGCACGTCTTCGTCCGCGGGAATGTTCACATAGCGGCCCTGGTAGCGGATGTAGGGGCCATAGCGCCCGATCCCTGCTTCGACCGGCTCGCCACTGTCCGGATGGGGCCCGATCTCTCGCGGCAGCGACAAGAGCTTCAGCGCGCGCTCCAGATCGACGTCGCCCGGGTCCATGCCCTTTGGCAGCGATGCGCGCTTTGGCTTCTCCTTGCCCTCCGGCTCGCCCAACTGGACGTAGATGCCGTAGGGGCCCTTGCGCAGGCTCACGTCCTTGCCCGTCTCCGGGTCCTGGCCGAGGGTGCGCGGAAGCTCACCCGCCTGACCGGCGTCGCCGTCGCCATTGCCGGGCACGCCCAGCGGGCGGGTGTAGCGGCACTCCGGATAGTTGGAACAGCCGATGAAGCCCCCGGTCTTGCCGAGCCGCAGACCGAGCCGCCCGGCCCCGCAGGAGGGGCAAAGGCGCGGGTCCTTCTCCGGGTTCTCCGGGTCCTGGGGGAAGAAGTGCGGGCCTAGGTCCTCGTCCAGCGCGTCGATCACGTCGGAAATCTTGAGGTCCTTGGTGTCGGCGATGGCGGCCGAAAAAGCGTCCCAGAACTGGCGCAGCACCGCTTTCCAGTCGATGCGCCCGCCGGAGATGTCGTCGAGCTGCTCTTCGAGCTGGGCGGTGAAGTCGTACTCCACGTAGCGCTCGAAGAAGGAAGAAAGGAAGGCCGTCACCAGCCGTCCCCGGTCCTCGGGAAAGAAGCGGCGCTTGTCCAGACGCACGTAGTCACGGTCCTGAAGCACCTGCAGGATGGAGGTGTAGGTCGAGGGGCGGCCGATCCCCAGTTCTTCCAGACGCTTGATGAGGCTGGCCTCGGAATAGCGCGGCGGCGGCTGGGTGAAGTGCTGTTCGGCCTTGGCGTCCTTCAGGCCGCAGTTCTCGCCCTCGTGCAGACGCGGCAGACGGCGCGAGGACTCCTCGTCGCCGGAATCGTCCCGCCCTTCCTCATAGAGCTTCAGGAAGCCGTCGAAGAGCACCACCGAACCGCTGGCGCGCAGTGTGGCCGCACCCCCGTCGACCGACAGATCGACGGAGGTCTGGTTCATGCGGGCCGATTCCATCTGGCTGGCCAGGGTGCGCTTCCAGATCAGCTCGTAGAGCTTCATCTCGTCGGCGTCCAGATAGGCGCGCATGGCGTTGGGCCGGCGCGCCAGGTCGGTGGGGCGCACGGCCTCGTGGGCTTCCTGCGCGTTCTTCTGCTTGCTCTTGTAGATGCGCGGCGACTTGGGCAGGTAGGCGCTGCCGTACTCGCTCTCCAGCAGGCGCCGCGCGCCGTCGATGGCCTCCTGGGAAAGCTGGACGCCGTCGGTACGCATGTAGGTGATGAGACCGACCGTCTCGCCGCCCAACTCCACGCCCTCGTACAGCTTCTGCGCCGTGCGCATGGTCTTGGAGGCGCCGAAACCCAGTTTGCGCGAGGCTTCCTGCTGCAGGGTCGAGGTGGTGAAGGGCGGCTGCGGATTGCGCCGCACCAGCTTCTCGTCGAGGCTCGACACGCGGATCGAGGAAGACTCCTTCAGGATCTTCAGCGCGCGGTCCGCGGCCTCCTTGGTCTTGATGTCCAGGCGGTCGATCTTCTCGCCGCCGAGCTGGCTGAGCCGGGCCTGGAAGGCCTCGCCCTCGCCGCTGGAGAGTTCGGCCTCGATGGACCAGTATTCCTGCGGCTTGAAGACCTCGATCTCGGCCTCCCGCTCGCAGATCAGACGCAGCGCGACGGACTGCACGCGGCCTGCGGACTTGCTGCCGGGCAGCTTGCGCCAAAGGATCGGAGAGAGCGTGAACCCCACGAGGTAGTCGAGCGCGCGCCGGGCGAGATAGGCGTCGATCAGTTCCTGGTTCAGCTCGCGGGGATGCTCGAAGGCCTCCTGCACCGCCTTCTTGGTGATCTCGTGGAAGACGACCCGCTGGACGTCAACGTCCTTCAGGGCGCGGCGGCGGTTCAACTCCTGGGCAATGTGCCAGGAAATGGCCTCGCCCTCCCTGTCGGGGTCAGTGGCGAGATAGAGCTTATCGGCCCCGCGCACCAACTGGGCGATCTCCTTAAGCCGCTTGTCGCCGCGGCCATCGACGTCCCAGATCATGGCGAAGTCGTTGTCCGGGTCCACCGATCCGTCCTTGGGCGGCAGGTCGCGGACATGGCCATAGCTGGCGACCACCTCAAAGTCCTTGCCCAGGTACTTGTTGATGGTTTTCGCCTTGGCGGGCGACTCGACGATGACGATCTGGCGCGCTTGACTCATGAACTCCCTGACGTCGCTTTGGTCTTTTGGACTCAAGTCTTCCGGCGGGCGGATAGAAGGGACAGTAGCGCGCCCGAACCCGCAGTGAACCTGGTCACACGTCAACACGTCAGGTCAGGAGCGATACCTTGTTTCCAGGGTGGCGTTCTATGCGCCCGGCGAGCTCCAGTTCCAACAGCACGGTGTTGACGACCGCCGCAGAGAATTGGCACTCGCGGACCAGTTCGTCAACCGCGACGGCTGCGGGAGACAGGAGAGACAGCAGGGACGAGCGGGCTTCCTGGAGCTGTTCCTCGCTCGGATTGGCCAGGGGTGCGGGAGAGAAATCACGGTTCTCCGGCTCGGCCAGCGGCGGCTCCGTCATGGGGCCCAGGGCGGCGATTATCTCCTCCGCGCTCTCCACCAGAAGCGCGCCCTTCTTGATCAGGTCGTTGCCGCCGCGCGCCCTGGGGTCGGCGGGCGAACCGGGCACGGCGAAGACCTCCCTGCCCTGCTCGGCGGCGAAGCGCGCGGTGATCAGCGAGCCGGAGCGCAGCGCCGCCTCCACCACCAGAACGCCCAGCGAAAGACCGGAAACAATGCGGTTGCGGCGCGGGAAGTGACGCGCCTGCGGCTGGGTCCCGAGCGGCTGTTCGGCCAGAAGCAGTCCCGCGTTGGCGATCTCCTCATGCAGGGTCCGGTTCTCCTCGGGGTAGATCTGGTCGATGCCCCCCGCGAGCACAGCCACCGTGCCGCCGCCGAGCGCGCCTTGGTGAACCGCCGCGTCGATGCCCCGCGCGAGGCCGGAGGCGACGAGGAACCCGGCCTCGGCCAGCGCCGCGGCGAAGTCGCGCGCCAGACGCTTGCCCGCCAGGGAGGCGTTGCGCGCGCCCACCACGGCGACCGTGGGCCGGGCCAGCAGGCTCACATGCCCGATGGCCGCCAGGACCGGCGGCGCATCGTCGATCGCAGCCAGGGCGCGCGGGTAGTCGCGCTCGCCCCGGCAAAGCAAGCGGCCATGCAGCTTCGCAAGCGCGGCGAACTCCTTCTCCGCCGCCGACTTCTGGAAGATGCGCAGCGGCTTGCTGCGGCCACCCCGGCGCGAGAGTTCGGGTAACGCATCGAGCGCGGCGCCGGCGCTGCCATAGGCCGAGAGCAGGTCCCGAAAGGTGATCGGGCCGACGTTCTCGCTGCGGATGAGCCGCAGCCAGTCGAGCCGTTCCTGGTCGGTGAAAGTGCGCGCCCCTGACATGGCGCCGAATTTCAACGGGTCAGCGGCGTCCGGTCAATCATTAAGAGCATGATAACGCGCGAATTAATCGTTTTGCGATTTCGGGTGGGCACTATTCCCGTTTTCTGCCGATCCTCGGCTCTTCGCCCTTCAGCATCCGGCGGATGTTGGCGTGGTGGCGAATCCAAGCCAGCAGGGCCAGAAAGCCGGTGAACTGCACCAGTTGCAGATCGCCATAGTAGAGCCAGGCGAAGAGCGGACTGGCGGCCAGCGCGAGCAGGGCGGCCAGCGAGGAGATGCGGAAGACCGCCGCCACCAGCAGCCAGGTGGCGCAGGCCGCGAGCCCCACGGGCCAAGCGACCGCGATCAGGGTGCCCAGCGTCGTGGAGACGCCCTTGCCGCCCCTGAACCCCAGCCAGACCGGAAAGTTATGGCCGAGAACGGCGGCGGCGCCCGCCACAAGCATGGCGTCGGGCCCCCAATGCTTGGCGATCAACGCCGCGATGGCGCCCTTGCCTGCGTCGAGAAGCAGCGTCAGGGCGGCCAGATCCTTGCGCCCGGTCCGCAGCACGTTGGTGGCCCCGATGTTGCCCGAGCCCATCTTGCGGAGGTCGCCGAGGCCGGCCAGCCGCGTCAGGATCAGGCCAAAGGGCAGCGATCCGAAAAGATAGCCGCCCAGAAGCGCGGCCAGCAGGTAGGGCCAGGCATATTCCCAGGATATCGGATCGGGCATGGCTTTCGGGTCTCCTTGCCTGCCGCGAGGAGGTCACCCCGCCTCAGCCGGTTTTGGGGCCAGCTTGGTAGATGGTGCGTCCGTCGACCACGGTGCGCAAGACCCGGCCCTGAACCGGGAAGCCGTCGAAGGGCGAGTTCTTGGATTTGCTGCGGAAGGCCAGGGTGTCGATCTGCCAGGGGCTCTCCAGGTCGATCAGCACCAGATCGGCGGGCAGGCCGCGCGCCAGACGCCCGGCGCCCAGCTTCAAGAGGTCCGCCGGTCCCTGGGTCAGCAGAGCGAGCAGGCGGGGCAGCTCCAGCTTGCCGCCATGCACCAGGCTCAAGGACAGCGGCAGCAGCGTCTCCAGCCCGACGATGCCGAACTCGGCCGCCGCGAAGGGCAGACGCTTGGAGTCCTGATCCTGCGGGCAGTGGTCGCTCGCGATGGCGTCGATGGTGCCGTCGGCCAGCCCCTCCACGATGGCGGCGCGGTCCTCCTCGCTGCGCAAGGGCGGGGAGACCTTGGCGAAGGTGCGGTAGTCGCCAACCGTGGTCTCGTTCAGCATGAAGTAGTGCGGGGCCGTGTCGCAGGTTACCGCGAGCCCCTTGGCCTTGGCCGCGCGGATCACCTCCAGCGAGGCGGCGCAGGAGACATGGGCCACGTGATAGCGCCCCTTGGTCATCTCGACGAGGCGGAGGTCCCGCTCGATCATCATCACCTCGGTGAGAGGATGCAGCCCCGAAAGGCCGAGGCGCGTCGCCAGCTCGCCGCTGTTCATCACGCCGGACCCGGTCAGCGTGGGTTCAGCCGGGTGCTGGATGATCAACTGGTCGAAGGCCCCGGCGTAGGCGAGCGCGCGGCGCATCACGCCAGGGTCGCCCACCGCCTTTACGCCGTCGGTGAAGCCGAGCGCGCCGTACTCGTCGAGCAGACCGATCTCGGTGATCTCCTTGCCCTCGAGGCGGCGCGTCAGCGCGGCGTAGCTGAAGACCTTGGCGAGCTTTTCCTCGCGCGCCCGGCGCGCCACGAACTCCAGACCCGAGACGTCGTCCACCACCGGCTCGGTGTTGGGCAGCGCGACCATGGAGGTGACGCCCCCGGCGGCGGCGGCGAGCCCCGCGCTGTGAATCGTCTCCTTATGCTCCTGGCCCGGCTCTCCCACCTGCACGCGCATGTCGACGAGGCCGGGCGCGAGCACCGCGCCGCCGCAGTCGATGATCTCGGCGTCATCCGGCAGGCCGTCCTGGAAAAGCTGCGGGCCGAGGTCGAGGATCACGCCCCCCTCGGTCAACAGCGCGCCCGGCGCGTCCAGGCCGCTGGCGGGATCGACCAGCCGGGCGTTGACGAAGGCGCGGCGCACTCCGTTGGCGGCGCTCATGACGTCCCCTCCCCAGCCGCTTCGTGGCCGCCCCGAAGGCTGCGGGTCAGCAGGTCGAGGCAGGCCATGCGCACGGCCACGCCCATCTCGACCTGATCGCGGATCAGGGAGCGGTCCAGGTCGTCGGCCAGTTCGCTATCGATCTCCACGCCCCGGTTCATGGGGCCCGGGTGCATCACCAGCGCGTCCGGCTTGGCGAGCGCCAGCTTCTCCTGATCCAGCCCGAAGAAGCGGAAGTATTCCCGGATCGACGGGACGTAGGACCCCTGCATGCGCTCGGTCTGGAGCCGCAGCATCATCACGATGTCCACCCCGTCCAGCCCTTCGCGCATGTTGGTGAAGGCCTCGACCCCCATGCGCTCCACCTGGCTCGGCATCAGGGTCGGCGGCGCGATGAGCCGAACCCGCGCGCCCAGCGCGCTCAAGAGGTGAATGTTCGAGCGCGCCACGCGGCTGTGCAGGATGTCGCCGCAGATCGCGACCGTCAGGCCGGAGATGCGGCCCAGCCGCCGCCGGATGGTGAGCGCGTCCAGGAGCCCCTGGGTCGGGTGCTCGTGGCTGCCGTCGCCTGCGTTGATGACCGCGCAGTTCACCTTCTCCGAAAGCAGGCTGACCGCGCCGGAGTCCGAGTGGCGCACCACCAGCACGTCCGGGTGCATGGCGTTCAGCGTCATGGCGGTGTCGATCAGCGTCTCGCCCTTTTTGATCGAGGAGGTCGAAACCGACATGTTGATGACGTCCGCGCCCAGCCGCTTGCCCGCCAGCTCGAAGGAGGTCCGGGTGCGCGTCGAGGATTCGAAGAAGAGATTGATGACCGTGCGGCCTTCGAGCAGGTCGAGCTTCTTCATCTCCCGCCGGTTGATGTCGACGTAGGAGTCCGAGAGGTCCAGAAGAAACGTGATCTCTTCCGCTGTCAGTCCGGCGATGCCGAGAAGATGACGATGCGGATAGCGCGATGTGTCGAGTGAGGCTGCCTTGGCACACATGTCGAAGCGGGTTTATGGCACCGAAGGGCGAGTCGCGCAAGAAAAGGCGGCCTCCGGCCTAGACGACCCCCTTGTCGCGCAAGGCCGCCAGCGCCTCCGGCGAGAGATTCAGAAGCTCCCTCAGGACCTGCTCGCTGTGCTGGCCCAGGTGCGGCGGCGGGCTGTCCAGGCGCACCGGCGTTCTAGAAAAGCGGATGGGGTTGTTGACCAGCGATACCTTGCCGCCCTTCGCGTCCGGCAGCGCCATGTCGATCTTCATGCCGCGCGCGATGACCTGCGGGTCCTCGAAGACTTGCGCCAGGTTGTTGACCGGGCCGCAGGGCACGTTCACAGCACTCAACCCCTCGACCCATTCGCTCTGGGTCTTGGACTTCGTGATCTCGAACAGCAGATCGTAGAGCGCACGGCGGTTGGCCAGGCGCGCGCTGTTGGTCGAAAACCGTGGATCGCCCGCCAGTTCCGAACAGCCCGCGAAATCGCAGAAGCGTTTGAACTGACCGTCGTTGCCAGCAGCGAGAATGAAGTAACCGTCCGAGGCGGGCATGACGCGGTAGGGCACGATGTTGGGGTGCTCGCTGCCTTGGCGCTTGGGCACCTCGCCTGAGGTCAGGTAGTTGGTCGCCTCGTAGGTCAGCCAGGCAACCTGCGAATCCAGGAGGCTGAGGTCGATGTACTGTCCCTCTCCGCTGCGGTCGCGGTGGCGCAGCGCCGCCAGTATGGCGTTGGAGGCGTAGAGGCCGCAGACGATGTCGGCGATGCCGATGCCGACCTTGATCGGCTCGCCCTCGGGCTCGCCCGTCAGGCTCATGATGCCGCCCATGCCCTGGGCCAGATAATCGTACCCGGCGCGCGGCGCATAGGGGCCGGTCTGGCCGAAACCGGTGATCGAGCAATAGAGGATATCGGGGCGCACGGCCTTCACCGCCTCGTAGTCCAGGCCGTACTTCTTAAGCCCGCCGGTCTTGAAGTTCTCCACCAGGATGTCGCATTGAGCGATCAGCTTTCGCGCCAGGTCCTGTCCTTCCGGCTGGGCGATGTCGAGGGTCACCGAGAGCTTGTTGCGGTTCGAGGAGAGGAAGTAGGCGGAGAGGTCGCTGTCCCGGCCCTCCGCGTCCTTGACGTAGGGCGGCCCCCACTTGCGGGTGTCGTCGCCCTCGCCGGGCCGCTCGATCTTGATGACCTCGGCGCCCAGGTCGGCCAGAAGCTGCGTGCAGGTCGGTCCGGCCAGGACCCGCGTCAGGTCGAAAACTCTCAAACCCTCAAGAGGCGCAGTCATGGCGTCGCGATTCCCTTCTCCAGCAAAGCTCTCCAGCACGGCCCTCAGGCAAGCCAACCGAGGACCAGGGGGATGGTCAGCATCGACAGCGCCGTCTGGCCGGTGGTGATCGCGGCCATCAGGCGATAGTCGCCCCCGAGTTGCCGGGACAGGATGTAGGCCGAGGTGGCCGTCGGCAAGCCGTTGTAGAGCAGCGCCACGCCCAGAGCCGGCCCCTCCACACCCAGCAGCGCGCAACTGGCGGCGGTCAGCAGCGGCATGACGGCCAGTTTCAGCAGCGAACTGACGCCCAGAAGCGCCCCGCCCCTGCGCGCGGCCTCAAGGTCCAGGGCCGCGCCCACGGCCAGGAGACCCAAGGCCAGGGCCGCGCGGCCCAGTATCTCCAGCATGGGACCCAGGACCGGCGGCAGGCCGATGCCGCTCACGTTCAACAGAAGGCCGATGAGACAGCCGAGGATCAGGGGATTGCGCGCCAGCTCCCGCAGCACGCGGGGCTGCTTGCCGTCGCCCCGGTCGCCGAAGCGGACCAGCGCCGTGACGCAGAGCACATTGACCAGCGGCACGATGGCGATCACCGCCACCGCGGCCTTGGCGAGACCGTCCGACCCATAGAGCGCGAAGGAGACGGCGAAGCCGATGTAGGTGTTCATCCGGATCGCTCCTTGCAGGAAGGAGCCGAACTCCGGGCCGCTCATGCCCAAGAAGCGCTTCAGCAACAAGGTGATGGGGACCATGGTCAGGATAGCGGCGTCGATGGCGGCCACCATCGGCAAGACTTCGCCGAGATCGAGGTCGCTCTTCGCCAGGGAACTGATGAGCAACGCCGGGAAGAGCACGAAGTAAGTGAGCCGCTCCACGCCGTTCCAGAAGGTGGCGTCAAAGGGCGCGCGCCTGGCGACGAGACTGCCAAGGAAAATCAACAGAAAGACCGGCAGGACGGCGAGAGCGACTGTCTGCATGCTTCGGCTCGGTTCCTTGAAAAGAGTCGCGCACCCGGGGTCGAGGCCCCGGCGGGAAGCGCCATCGGGAGAAGGTCATTCGAACGGTTGGGTCCGCCGCCGTCAAGGCGGCCGGCAGTCCCGTATCGAAAGCCAACCCTTTTACAAGTCTGCGCACGGCGCTACCGTCCTTGCCGGTCGGCAGGGTGCCGGGGCCTGCCGGCAGGCTGCCGGGCGGCGCGCCTTCGGGCTGGTGTAAGGGTGGAAGGAGAGGCATGGCGGGATACCTGCTGCGGCGAACCGCGGAGATCATCTTCGTGCTGCTTTTGCTGTCCTTTTGCATCTACGGCCTGATCGGGTTGATGCCGGGCGATCCGATCGACCTGATGATCAACGCCGACCCCGACCTCACCACCGAAGACGCCCAGCGGCTGAAAGCCCTCCTGGGGTTGGAGCGGCCCATCCACGAGCGCTATCTCGCCTGGCTCGGTCAGGCGCTCAACGGCGACTTCGGCTACTCGCGGCTCTTCTCCCAGCCGGTGCTGGAACTGATGGGCCCGCGCCTGTGGAACTCGGTGCTGCTGATGGGGCTCTCGCTGGCGCTGGCGCTCGCCATCGCCCTGCCGCTCGGGATCATCGCGGCGGCCCGGCGGCACGGTCTCTTCGACGGGTTGGTCAACCTCTTCGCCTTCGCCGGCATCTCCGTGCCGCCCTTCTGGCTCGCGATCCTGCTGATTCTCCTGTTCGCCGTCACGCTCGGCTGGCTCCCCGCCAGCGGCATGGGCGACAGCGGCGATCCCTGGTGGGCGCGGGCGCGCTATCTGGTCCTGCCGGTCATGGCCCTGACGCTCGCCAGCGTGGGCGGCTTTCTCCGCTTCACCCGCGCCTCGGTGGCAGAGGCGGCGCGGCAGGACTACGTGCGAACGGCCGCCGCGAAGGGGCTTTCCGAGCGCCGCATCCTTCTGGGGCACGTGCTGCGCAACGCCATGATCCCGGTGGTGACGGTCGTGGCGCTCAATTTCGGCACGCTCTTCTCCGGCGCCCTGATCACCGAGACCATCTTCGGCTGGCTCGGCATGGGCAAGACCATCTACGACGCGATCATGGGATCGGACTACAATCTGGCGCTGGCCGGGCTGCTGTTCGCCGCCGCCGTCACCCTCATCGCCAACCTGCTGGCCGATCTGGCCTACGCCTGGCTCGACCCGAGGATCACCTACCGATGATGCGGACCTGGCCATGAGCGACTTTCACCTAGCCGCCGAGGCCCAGGCCGCGCTGGAGCCGGGGCTTTCCACCCGCCGCCTGCTGCTGCGCCGCTTCCTGCGGCACCGCCTGGCGGTCGGCTCGTTGATCTTCCTGCTGCTGCTGGCCGCCGCCGTATCCGGGGCGCCGCTCGTGGAGGGTTGGCTGGGCTTCGGGCCGGACGACGTTGACCTTTTCAACCGCTCCTCCGGCCCCTCGGCCAAGCATCCGCTCGGCACCGACGAACTGGGGCGCGATCTGCTGCTGCGCCTGCTCTATGGCGGACAGGTCTCGCTTCTGGTCGGCCTGGCCGCGGCGGTTGGCGCCATGGCGCTCGGCAGTCTGATCGGCATCTTCGCCGGGTATCGGGGCGGCTGGACCGACTCCTTTCTGATGCGCCTGACCGATGGCGTCATCGCGCTACCGATCCTGCCGCTGCTGATCGTCTTCGCCGCGATCGATCCCGGAAAGCTGGGACTGCCGGCGGGCGGCGGCAGCGACGTGCTGCGCATCGTGGTGATCATCGTGCTGGTCGGCTGGACCACCGTCGCCCGGCTGGTGCGCGGCGCGGCGCTCAGCCTGAAGCAGCGGGAGTTCGTGCGCGCCGCCGAGGCGTTGGGCGCGTCGCCCTGGCGGATCATGAGCCGTCATATCCTGCCCAACTGCGCCTCGCCGATCCTGGTGGCGACCACGCTTTCGGTCGGCAACATCATCCTGCTTGAAAGCGTTCTGAGTTTCCTGGGGCTCGGCATTCAGCCGCCCCTGCCCTCCTGGGGCAACATGCTGACCGGCGCGCAGGACCTGATCTACTCCGCCCCCCAACTCGCGGTCTGGCCAGGTCTGCTGATCTTCCTGACGGTGATCGCCTTCAACTTCCTGGGCGACGGTCTTCAGGACGCCCTGGATCCCAAGGCGCGGAACCTCTGATTAAAAAATGGCCCCGCTTCCAGAATGGCTTCTTTGAGGAAGCCGAAGGAAGCAGGGCCAAGGAAGCACCGGCCGTGGGAGTGACCAGCCGCGGCCGGGCCGGAGAGAAGGTTCCTTTGAAGGGGCGGAGCCCCTAGCGAGAGGCCGTCGCCTCTAGTGCGACATGAAGACCGGCGCGGTCATTTGCTGAAGGATCTTCAGCGTGACGCCGCCCAAGACCAGTTCGCGCGTGCGGGAATGGCCGTATCCGCCCATGACCAGAAGGTCGGCGCCGATGTCCGCCATGCGGTCCAGGATCGCGTCTGCGATGGAGATGTCCTTGGCCTGAAGCTGCTGGACGTCCACCTTCACGCCGTGACGCGCCAGGTGCCGGGCGATATCGCTGCCGGGGTCGCGGCTCTCGTCGCGCTTTCCTTTGTTGACGACCATGATCACCACGCTGTCCGCGTCTTGGATCAGCGGCAGGGCGTCGTTGACCGCACGGGTGGCCTCGCGCCCGCCGTCCCAGGCGATGGCGACGGTCTTCCCGATGGGCCGCTGCAGGCCGACATAGGGGATCAGCAGGAGCGGCCGGCCGGATGCCAGCAAGACCTCTTCCGCCACCTCGCGGGAAAGGCTGGCGGAGTCGGTCTCGTCCTCCTGGCCCATCACCACCAGATCGCAGTGGCGCGCCTGCACGGAGATGGCGTCGGCGAGGGCGGCGTCGGGCGCGCGCAGGCTGCGCAGCTCGTATTCGACGCCGGATGCCTTGGCGGCCTTCTCGAACCGCTCGGCGGCGTTGGTCGAAATTTCGTTCAGAAAGTTCTCCTGCGCCTCCAGGGCTTCGCGCGGAAGGTTGTTGCGCAGATAGCCGGGCATGGAGGGGGCAGCGACCGCGACCAGGCCCGTTACGTGGGCGCCCTGTGCGTCGGCCAGCGCCAAGGTGGCGTCGATGCGCGCCTTGGCGGCCTTTGAGTCGTCGAGATGCAGAAGTATGTCCTTGATCGCCATGATCCTTGCGCCCTCCATCGCTATGTTTGGAGAGTTATGGACGCAAGCAAGGCCCGGCCTCATTGACCTGGATCAAGCCGGTGATCTTTCGTGGAAGCGAGAGGCGCCGCCGTCAGTTCATGCGCAAGCGCCAGAGCATCACCTGATCGTCGGCGCGCTGGGGCACCTCGACGCCGCTGGCGATACCCCAGGCGAGGCCCTGCTGGTGCAGGGGTATGTAGGCCCAGTCGCGGGCGACCTGCTGGAAGACCTCGGCGATCATGGCGGAGCGCTCATCCGCGTCCAGAGAGGATTCGATGCGGCGGCCCAGGGCGTCCACCTGCTCGTTGCAGTAGCCGCCGATATTGAAACGCCCGCGACCCCTGGCTCCCGGCTCCCGGCACAGGAAGAGGTTGTGAATGACGTTGTAGGGCTCCAGGGAGGACGGCAGCCAGCCGAAGAGATAGAAGGAACTGTCGTAGTCCGGCGCCAGGACCTTTGCGAAGAACTCGCTCTTCGGAAGGATCCTCAACCGCACCTCGATCCCGACCTCGCCCAGCATCGCCGCGATCTCGTTGCAGAGCGCCTCGTCGTTCAGATAGCGGTCGCGGGGACAGTCGAGCGGCACTTCCAGGCCGCTGGCATACCCGGCCTGAGCCAGCAGCGCGCGGGCCCGCTCAGGATTGTATTCCGGGCGCTTGATCGGCTCGGGAGGCCTGTAGAGGAACGGCGAGATCATCATGGCCGCAGGCGTCGAGAGGTTGCGCATGACGCGTTTCTTGATCCGCTCCACGTCGATCGCGAGATAGACCGCCTCGCGCACCCGCTGGTCCAGGAAAGGGTTGGGATGCGGCGGCTCGAATCCGCGCAGCAAGCGACGGTCCTGATCCATGCCGAGGAAGATGGTGCGCAGCTCCGGCCCGGTCATGACCGAGGCCACATCGCTGTCGTTGACGATCGGCACGGCCACGACGGGAACCGGCTGGATCAGGTCCGCCTTGCCTTCCAGCAAGGCCTTCACCCGCGCCTGTCCATCGGGTTCCGGCAGGAAGATCACCTCGGTCAGGTTGTGGGTCGCCTCGCCCCACCAGCCGGTGAAAGGCTCAAGGCGGGTGCGCTCGCCGGGCCTGCGCTCCACGACCCGGAAGGGCCCGGTGCCATTCGCGTTCAAGGCGGCATAGGCGCTGGCGGACTCCGGCAAGGCAGACGGCTGCTCGGCCCCGTGCTCTTCCGCCCACTCCCGATCGAGGATGTACCAGGAGGCCCACTCGGCGATCAGCCTGGGATTGGCTTTCGGGGTGGTGAACTCCACGGTGAAGTCGTCGATCTTCTCGATCTCGGTTCCCGTCGGCACGCGCCCGGCGACGTCCGAGCCTTCCGAGCGCACGCGCGCCAGGGAGAAGACCACATCGTCCGCGGTAAAGGCGTTGCCGTTGTGAAAGCGCACTCCGCGGCGCAGATTGAATCGCCAGCGGGTCGGGGATAGCTGCTCCCAACTTTCGGCGAGAGCGGGCCGGATGACCAGGTCCTGGTCCCTGCGGATCAAGCCTTCGTAGACGTTGCTGAGGAAGTTGAGCGTCGCGGACTCATTGCTGCCGTAAGGGTCGAGCGTCTGGATGTCGGACTGCTGCATCCACCGCAGGGTCTCGGCATGAAGCATGCCCGGCCGCGCGACTCCGGCGAGCAGACAGAAGCACAGCACTGCCAGGACACAACGCATGGGTCCTTACCGTTCCCCCACTAGACTACTTCTTTCCCGCGGACGCTGGATCAGCCTGTCGTAGAAGGCCTGCCAGCGCGGATCATCTTGATTTTCGGGCCGGCGCGAACGCGCCGACCGGTTGACCGCTGAGCCTAAGCGGACCGCAATTCCTGTCAACGCTTTCTATCCCTTTGCCCGCCGCTTGCCGCGGGTATAGTCTCTTGCCATTGGCTGGCGCGATGGCAGGACACCCGCCCCGCCGGCCAGGAGAAAACTCTTTCCATAGGAGCATCGCCCATGAGCGAGCGGTCGAATTCCCTGGCGATGCGGGACATCGCCCATGTCCTCCACCCCTATACCAATTGGGTCAAGCACGAGAAGGACGGCCCTCTGGTCATCGAAGAGGGCAAGGGCGTCTTCGTCACCGACAGCGAAGGCAAGCACTACATCGAGGGCATGGCGGGCCTCTGGTGCGCCTCGCTCGGGTTCGGCGAAGAGCGGCTGGTGCAGGCCGCCGCCGACCAGATGCGCAAGCTGCCCTTCTATCACTCCTTCGCGCACAAGAGCCACGGCCCGGCCATCGATCTGGCCGAACGGCTGACGGCGATGGCGCCGGAGGGGCTGGAACATGTCTTCTTCGCCAACTCGGGCTCCGAGGCCAACGACACCGTGGTGAAGTTCGTCTGGTTCTACAACAACGCGCTGGGCCGCCCGGAAAAGAAGAAGATCATCAGCCGGATCAAGGCCTATCATGGCGTCACGGTGGCCTCCGCCTCCATGACCGGCCTGCCCAACAACCACCGCGACTTCGATCTGCCGATCGCCAACATCCTGCACACGGACTGCCCGCACCACTACCGCTTCGCCGAACCCGGCGAGAGCGAAGAGGACTTCGCCACGCGCTGCGCTGAGTCTTTGGAACGCATGATCCTGGCCGAGGGTCCTGAAACCGTGGCCGCCTTCATCGGCGAACCGGTGATGGGCGCCGGCGGCGTGATCGTCCCGCCGGCTACCTACTGGGAGAAGATCCAGAAGGTTTGCCGGAAGTATGACGTGCTGGTGGTGGCCGACGAGGTGATCTGCGGCTTTGGGCGGACGGGCAAGATGTTCGGCTGCGAGACCTACGGCATCCAGCCCGACATCATGACGGTCGCCAAGCAGCTCTCCTCCTCCTACCTGCCGATCTCAGCCGTCCTGATCTCCGACGCGGTCTACAAGGCGACGGCCGAGAACTCGAACAAGATCGGCGTTTTCGGGCACGGCTTCACCTATTCCGGTCACCCGGTGGCCGCCGCCGTCGCGCTGGAGACCCTGAAGATCTATGAGGAGCGCGACATCCTGTCCCACGTCGCCAAGGTCGCCCCGCGCCTGCAGGAAGGACTGCGCCGCTTCGAAGACCACCCGCTGGTGGGCGAGGTACGCGGCGTAGGCCTCGTGGCCGCGGTGGAGCTCGTTGCCGACAAGGCTACGAAGGCCCCCTTCGACCCGCCGGGCAAGGTGGGCGCCGCCTTCGACAAGCTGGTGCGCGACCATGGCCTGATCCTGCGTAACATGGTCGATGCGATCGCCGTCTGTCCGCCTCTGATCATCACCGAAGCCGAGGTCGACCTGCTGCTTGAGCGTTTCGGCGCGGCCCTGGACGACACCTTGGCCTGGATGCGTCAGGAAGGGATGGCGGCCTGACTTGGGGAGGCTTGAGGCCGGACAAGCACGGTACGGCGCTTGCGGCATAACGCCCCACCGGCCTTTGCGCCGGTGGGCTTTGCCCCCTACCAATGGGGGACGAAGACGCGCTATAAATTGAAAAACGGGAACTCGAAAAAACGGGAAAGCGGAGCGTGACACCGCTGCTTGGGCAAAGTCCCTCGCCGCCGGTGACTCAAACGACACGCTCGAATGGGTGGAATGGATTACGACAGTTATTTCAAGCAGCAGTTGGACGCGCTGAAGGCGGAAGGGCGCTACCGGAGCTTCGCGGAACTGGAGCGCCGGGCAGGTGATTTCCCCAACGCGAACCGCTTTGTCGGCGACCGCCAGCAGCCGGTCACGGTCTGGTGCTCCAACGACTATCTCGGCATGGGCCAGCACCCGGAAGTGCTCGCCGCGATGCAGAGGGTGATCGCGGACTGCGGCGCCGGGGCCGGCGGCACGCGCAACATCTCCGGCACCACCCATGAGCACGTCCTGCTGGAGCGCGAACTGGCCGACTGGCACGGCAAGGAAGCGGCGCTGATCTTCACCTCCGGCTATGTCGCCAACTGGACCGCGCTCACCACGCTGGCCGCGCGCCTGCCCAACTGCATCGTCTTTTCCGATTCCATGAACCACGCCTCGATGATCGAGGGCATCCGCCACAGCCGGGCGGAAAAGCGCGTCTTCAAGCACAACGACGCCGCGGATCTGGAGCGCCAGTTGATGGCCGCCCCGCCCGAGGCCTCCAAGATCATCGCCTTCGAGTCGGTCTATTCCATGGACGGGGACAAGTCGCCCATCGGGGCCTTCTGCGAACTCGCCAAACGCTATGGCGCGCTCACCTATCTCGATGAAGTCCATGCCGTGGGCCTCTACGGAGAGCGCGGCAGCGGCGTGGCGGAGGAGATGGGCGTCGCCGATCAGGTCGATCTCATCCAGGGGACCCTCGGCAAGGCGGTCGGCTGCATCGGCGGTTACATCGCCGCCAGCGCCGCGCTCTGCGATTTCGTGCGCTCCTATGGCTCGGGCTTCATCTTCACGACGGCCCTGCCGCCCGCGATCGCCGCGGGCGCCCGACGGTCGGTCCAGATTCTAAAGGCCAGCCCCGAGCTTCGCCGCAAGCATCAGGAGCGTGCGCAGCGCATGAAGGACCTGCTGGCCTCCAACGGTTTCCCGGTGATGCCGTCACAAAGTCACATCGTGCCGGTTCTGGTCGGCGACGCGCAGCGCTGCAAGCTCCTGACCGACATCCTGCTGGAAGACCATGGAATCTATGTCCAGCCGATCAACTACCCCACGGTGCCGCGTGGCACCGAAAGGCTGCGTTTGACCCCCTCGCCCCTGCATGACGATGCCGCAATGCAGCGCTTCATAGAGGCCTTAACGGAAGCCTGGGCGAAGGTCGGACTGAAACGCGCTGCGTGACGTTTTTTCCAACGCCCTGAAAATAAAAGATTTTTCGGAAGCTTGACCATCGTGTGACAGCCCCCCTATGCTTCGCCCTAATAAATGAGGGTCAGAGAACAGGGACCAGGGCTTCTCGACCGCGGCGCATAATGTCCCCGAAAAGATGGGACGGCGAACGCGGCCTTTTGGTGCAGCGCAAGAACTGCGCCTTCGCCTTGCTTTCCACTTGTTGCTCGAAGAACGCCTCGAACAACGGCCTCATGGTCGTTGGCCGTACGCAGCGGTCGGCGCCGGCGGGCCAGGGAACAGAAAGGATGGGCAGGTTCATGGAGTCTAGCAGCGGGACCGACAGCGACATCATCGTCAAGTTCGACCGTGTCCAGAAGAGCTATGACGGCGAGACGCTGGTCGTGAAGGACTTCAACGTCGACATCGAGCGCGGCGAGTTCCTGACAATGTTGGGACCCTCGGGTTCAGGCAAGACGACCTGCCTGATGATGCTCGCGGGCTTCGAACCGGCGACGCACGGCGAGATATTCCTCAATGGCAAGCCGATCAACAACGTGCCGCCGCACAAGCGCGGCATCGGGATGGTGTTCCAGAACTACGCGCTCTTCCCCCACATGACCGTGGCTGAGAACCTCGCCTTCCCGCTCAAGGTCCGCAATCTGGACAAGGCGACCGTCGAGCAGAAGGTCAAGCGCGCCCTCGACATGGTGCAGCTTCCGCAGATGGCCGGTCGCCGTCCCGCGCAGCTCTCAGGCGGCCAGCAGCAGCGTGTCGCCGTCGCCCGCGCCCTGGTGTTCGAGCCCGATCTGGTGCTGATGGACGAACCGCTCGGCGCTCTCGACAAGAACCTGCGCGAAGAAATGCAGTTCGAGATCAAACACATCCACGAACGGCTCGGCGTTTCCGTGGTCTACGTGACCCACGATCAGTCCGAGGCGCTCACCATGTCCAACCGCATCGCCGTCTTCAACGACGGTGTGGTGCAGCAGCTCGCGGCGCCCGAGGTGCTCTATGAAAAGCCCTCGAACGCCTTCGTGGCGCAGTTCATCGGTGAGAACAACAAGCTCTACGGCAAGGTGTCCGACATCAGCGGGGAGACCGCTTCGGTCACGCTCGACTCGGGCACCCAGGTCAAAGCCCTGGCGGTCAACTGCGGTGGCGTCGGAGAACGCACCACCCTGTCGATCCGGCCGGAGCGCGTGCTGCTCGGCGACGAGGGCGCGGACAACAAACTGACAGGAAAGGTCGTCGAGCTGATTTACCTCGGCGATCACATCCGCTCCCGGATGGAAGTTGCGGGGCATGACGACTTCATCGTCAAGGTCCCCAACAGCCACCGGCATGCGGCTTTGAAGGTTGGAGAGGAAACCCCCATCGGATGGGTGACGGAAGATTGCCGCGCCCTGGATGTCTGGGAAGCTGCTTGATCTAACCCTTTGCTGGGATCCGCCACGCCCGAGACGGATCCGGCCCCATAGATTTTCTTCGGGCACTGAAAGAACAGGGAGTAAGCAATGAAGTTCACATACCTAGCTGCTGCGTCCGCCGCCGCGCTGGTCGTCGCCTCCGCCGCCAAGGCCGAGGACATGACCATCGTGTCGTGGGGAGGCGCCTACTCGGCGTCTCAGCAGAACGCCTACCATGAGCCTTACATGGAAAAGAATCCTGAGGTGAACATCATCAACGACGAGTCCTCCGCGGAGGCCGTCGCCAAGCTGCGCGCCATGGCCGAGGCCGGGAACGTGACTTGGGACGTCGTTGACGTGGTCGCCGCCGACGCCATCCGCCTCTGCGACGAGGGTTTGGCCATGGAGATCGATCCGGACACCATGCTGGCCCCGGCCCCGGACGGCACCCCCGCTTCCGAGGACTTCGGCGACCTGCTGGTCTCCGACTGCTTCATTCCGCAGATCGTCTACTCCACCACCTTCGGCTACCGCACCGACGTCGCCGAGTGGAACGGCAATGAGCCGGACGACATCTGTGACGTCTTCGATCTGGAGAACTTCCCCGGCACCCGCAGCCTGGAGAAGCGCCCGATCAACAACGTCGAATGGGCCCTGCTCTGTGACGGCGTGGCGGCTGAGGACGTCTATGACGTGCTCTCCACCGAGGAAGGCGTTGATCGCGCTCTCGCCAAGCTCGACACCATCAAGGACAGCGTGATCTGGTGGTCCGCCGGCGCCGAGACGCCGCAGCGCCTCGCCGACGGTGAGGCCGTGATCGGCTCCACCTACAACGGCCGTCTCTTCTCCGTGATCGAGGAGCAGAACCAGCCGGTGAAGATGCTGTGGGACTGGCAGGTCTTCGACCTGGACGGCTGGATCATCCCGGCCGGTCTCAGCGAGGAGCGTAAGAAGCGCGCTCTCGACTACATCTACTTCGCCACCGACACGCAGCGTCTTGCGGATCAGGCCAAGTACATCTCCTACGGCCCGGCTCGCAAGTCTTCCGCGCCGCTGGTTGGCAAGCACGCCGAACTCGGTATCGAGATGGCTCCGCACATGCCGACCGATCCGAACAACGCGAAGAACACGCTGCTCTATAACTACGAGTGGTGGGCCGACAACCGTGACGATCTGGACGCCAAGTTCCAGGTCTGGTTGACCCAGTAAGGCCTAAGAAGATCAGCCGGGGGCGGCCGTTTCACGCCGTCCCCGGCCCTTGATCCCTTTTAAGACGTTCCTTTTTAGAACAACCCTGCAGGCGAGGCGGACATGAGCGAGACAACGGCCCAAGACGGCCCCATGCTGGCGGCGGACGGCACGCCACTGAAGGTCAGCCTGCAACGCGCCCTGCGCCGCCAGAAGCTCCGCGCCGTATTCCTGATCGCCCCGCTTCTGGCCTTCATCGTCATCACCTTCGTGATGCCCATCGCCGATATGCTTTACCGCTCGGTGGAGAACTCCATCGTGCCCGATACCCTGCCGCGCACCGTGGCGGCGCTGGAGGATTGGGACGCCACCTCAGGCGAGATGCCGCCCGAAGAAGTGTTCGCGGCGATGCATGCCGATCTGGTGATCGCCGAAGAAAAGAAGATCCATACGCGCGTCGGTTCGCGCCTCAACTATGAGACGCCCGGGATCTCCAGCCTGTTCCGCAAGACCGGACGCCGCGCGGACCGCATGGACGAAGGCAACTACCGCGAACAGTTCCTGGATATCGACAAGGACTGGGGCGACGTAGAGGTCTGGGCCACCATCAAACGCTACTCGGGCACGGTCACGGCGGGTTATTTCCTGAACGCCGTTGATGCGGAGCTGACCGCCGAGGGCGTTCAGATGAAGGATGAGGACGAGCGGATCTACCTCTACCTGCTCTGGCGGACCATGCTGCTATCAACCCTGATCACGCTGGCCTGCGCGGTCCTGGGCTATCCCATCGCCTTTCTGCTGGCCAATCTGCCGCTCAGGACATCGAACCTCTTGATGATTCTCGTGCTGCTGCCCTTCTGGACCTCGCTGCTGGTGCGCACCTCCTCCTGGATCGTGCTGCTGCAACAACAGGGCGTCCTGAACGACACGCTGGTTTCCCTCGGCATCGTCGGCGACCAAGACAGGTTGGAGCTGATGTACAATCAGACCGGCACGATCATCGCGATGACGCACATTCTGCTGCCCTTCATGATCCTGCCGCTCTATTCGGTGATGAAGACAATCTCGCCCTCCTACGTGCGCGCCGCCAAGTCCCTTGGCGCGACCGACTGGACGGCTTTCTGGAAGATCTACTTCCCGAACTCCCTGCCCGGCATCGGCGCCGGCGCGGTGCTCGTCTTCATTCTGGCCATCGGCTACTACATCACGCCGGAATTGGTCGGCGGCACCTCAGGCATCTTCATCTCGAACCGGATCGCCTATCACATCTCCTCGTCCCTCCACTGGGGCTTGGCGGCGGCCTTGGGCGTCATCCTGTTGTCGGTGATCCTGATTTTCTACTACGTCTACGACAAGATCGTGGGCATCGATAACGTGAAACTGGGGTAACGAGACATGTCAGGACTCCCTCCCTACGCCTCGCCGCTCCAGATCACCTGGTACTACGGTTTCCGGGTCATCTGCGCTCTGATCTTCTTCTTCCTGATCATGCCGATCATGGTGATCTTGCCGCTGAGCTTTAATGCGAGCGACTTCTTCACCTTCACGCCGGAAATGCTGCGCCTGGATCCGGACGGCTATTCGCTGAAGCACTACGAAGACTTCTTCACCAACAGCGATTGGCAGCAGGCGCTCTACAACTCCGTGCGTATCGCGCCGGTCGCGACCCTGCTCTCGACCAGCCTGGGAACGCTCGCCGCCATCGGGCTGTCGCAGCGGCACGTCCCCTTCCGGGGCGCCATCATGGCGATCCTGATCTCGCCAATGATCGTGCCGCTGATCATCTCCGCGGCTGGCATGTACTTCTTCTATTCGCGCATCGGCCTGCAAGGCACCTACTGGGGCGTGGTGCTGTCGCACGCGGCGCTCGGCACGCCCTTCGTCATCATCACCGTGACGGCCACCCTGGTCGGCTTCGACCAGAGCCTGGTGCGCGCTTCCGCCAGCCTTGGCGCGAACCCGGTCACGACCTTCTTCAAGGTCCAGATGCCGCTGATCATTCCCGGCGTCATCTCAGGCGCGCTCTTCGCCTTCATCACCTCCTTCGACGAGGTGGTGGTGGTGCTCTTCGTCGGCTCGGCCGGCGAGAAGACGCTGCCCTGGCAGATGTTCACCGGCCTGCGTGAGCAGATCTCTCCAACGATCCTGGCGGTCGCCTCGGTGCTGATCACCATCTCCATCATCCTGCTGACGGTCCTGGAACTGCTGCGCCGCCGTTCGGAGAGGCTGCGCGGCATGTCGCCCGGCTAAGCCGGCCTCCGAAAAAGACCGAACGACATGGAAAACCGGGGCCTTGGCGCCCCGGTTTTTCTTTTGGGCCTGGCCGATTTTGAACCGGTCCTTCGAGCCGCCTGTCGCAGGCCCGCTTGCAAGTCTGGTTGAAATAAGCCGGTCATGTTCGCTAGCATTTCGTCAGTTGGAGTAAAAACGGGCGCTTCCGGCCCCAATCCGGGTGCGCCGACAGCAATGCGGTCGAGGTGTGGCCATGCTGTTTCGTAAACTGATCGAAGCGACGGTGCGCGTCGGCGCGCTGAAAATGGTGGAGCCGGACGGCACGGCGACCCTGATGGGCGACGGCAGCAAGCCCAAGTGCACCCTTGCGGTGAAACGGTCGCCCAGCACCCACAAGCTGCTCGCCAACCCCGTGCTCGCCATCGCCGAAAGCTACATGGACGGCGATTGGAGCGTGGAGGACGGAGACCTGCGCGACTTCATGGAACTGGCCATGAAGAACTACGCGAACCTGGAGGGCCATCCGGTCACCAAGGCCGCGAACAAGATGCTGCGCCAGGGCCGGAACCTTCAGCAGTACAATCCCATCGGCAAGGCGCGCGAGAACGTCGCGCATCACTACGATCTCTCGCGCGAGCTCTACGACCTCTTTCTGGACAGCGACCGCCAGTACTCCTGCGCCTACTTCATGGACCCCGGCGACGATTTGGAGCGCGCCCAGGCGCAGAAAAAGCGCCACATCGCCGCCAAGCTCTACATCAAGCAGCCGGGCCTGAAGGTCCTGGACATCGGCTCCGGCTGGGGCGGTCTGGGTCTGTCGCTGGCGCGTGAGACCGGCTGCGATCTGACCGGCGTCACGCTCTCCACCGAACAGCACGGCCTCTCCTCCGAGCGGGTGAAGCAGGAAGGGCTGGAGGACAAGGTCCGCTTCGAGCTGCGCGACTATCGCGAGGTGAACGACACCTTCGACCGCATCGTTTCGGTCGGCATGTTCGAGCATGTGGGCAAGCGGAACTACGAGGAGTTCTTCCGGAAAACCTACGACCTTTTGGACGAGGACGGCGTGTTCCTGCTGCACACCATCGGGCGCTACAACGAGCCGGGACCGGTCAATCCCTTCATCCGCAAGTACATCTTCCCCGGCGGCGACCTGCCGACCCTGTCCGAGCTGACCCCGGTCATCGAGGACTCCGGCTTTTACATGATGGACATCGAGCTGCTGCGCCTCCACTACGCCGAGACGCTGCGCCACTGGCACGAGGCCTTCCAGCGCAACCGGGACAAGGTCCGGGACCTCTACGACGAGCGTTTCTGCCGCATGTGGGAGTTCTATCTGGTCGGCTCGGAGATGGGGTTCCGCCACGAGGGACTCGTGGTCTTCCAGATCCTTCTGGCCAAGAAGCAGGACGCCCTGCCGCTGACGCGCGACTTCATCACCGAGTGGGAGCAGGCCCACCCCCTGCCCTGGGAAAAGCAGAGCGCGGCCGAGTAGATAGGGTCGACTCCAGGCGCAGACTTATGATCGGAAAACAAGCGGAAGAATCTGTAAAGCGTTACCGATTCCCTCGCATTTAACTCCCTGTGGATAGATTTCGGCGGTGTAGTCTCCGGTCATGGAAACAGGCAACAGCAACATCCGTCCCCTTCGCGACGAAGAGCAGGACGCCCCGGTCCGCGAACTCCCCGTCAACTTCGAGGCAGAACAGGCGCTTCTGGGCGCGCTGCTCTCGAACAACGACGTGATGGAGCGCATCTCGGACTATCTGGAGCCCGATCACTTCGCCGATCCCGCGCACCAGCGTATCTTCGAGGCCTGCAAGACCCTGATCGACCGCAACCAGTTGGCGACCCCGGTCACGCTGAAGAACTACTTCGACCAGCGCGAGGAACTGACCGAGGTGGGCGGGGCGCAGTACCTGGCGAAGCTGGCCGGCTCGGTGGTCTCGATCATCAACGCCGGGGAATACGCCAAGACGATCCACGACCTTCATCTGCGCCGCGAGTTGATCGGGCTCGGCGAGCGGGTGGTCAACGAGGCCTTCACCTATGACCTCGACCGCCCCGCAAGCGTCCAGATCGAAACCGCCGAGGAACAGCTCTTCGGCCTGGCCGAGACGGGCTCCGCGGAAGCCGAGCTGACGCCCTTCAACAAGGCCTTGGCCGAGGCGATCCTGCAAGCCGAGTCCGCCTACAAGCGCGAAGGACAGCTCTCCGGCGTGCCGACCGGCTTGCGCGATCTGGACGAGTTGCTGGGCGGGCTGCACAAGTCGGACCTTTTGATCCTGGCCGCCCGTCCCGCCATGGGCAAGACGGCGCTGGCCACCAACATCGGCTTCAACGCCGCGCGCCGCTTGAAGTACGAGGAGACGGCCTCGGGCGAGCGCAAGGCCGTGGACGGCGCCGTGGTCGGCATCTTCTCCCTGGAGATGTCCTCCGAGCAGCTGGCGACCCGTATCCTGGCCGAGCAGAGCGAGATATCCTCTGAGAAGATCCGGCGTGGCGAGCTGAACGAGGAGGACTTCAACAGGCTGGTTCAGGTGCAGTCCGACCTCGACCGCCTGCCGATCTACATCGACGACACACCGGCCATCTCCGTCAGCCAGCTCCGGACCCGCGCGCGCCGCCTGAAGCGCCGCCACGATCTGGGCCTCATCATCGTCGATTACCTTCAGCTCATGCGCCCCTCCGGTTCCGCGCGCAGCGAGAACCGGGTGCAGGAGATCTCCGACATCTCGCGCGGGCTGAAGGCCATCGCCAAGGAATTGAACGTGCCGGTCCTGGCGCTCTCCCAGCTCTCGCGCGCGGTGGAGCAGCGGGAGGACAAGCATCCCCAACTGGCCGATCTGCGTGAGTCCGGTTCGATCGAGCAGGACGCCGACGTGGTGATGTTCATCTACCGTGACCAGTACTACCTGGAAAAGGCCGAGCCCACCCGCAGGCCGGACGAGGACCAGACCAAGTTCGATGAGCGCTACAGCGCCTGGCAACAGCGCTGCGAGGAGGCCTATGGCCTGGCCGAGGTGATCGTCGCCAAGCAGCGTCACGGCCCCACCGGCAAGCGCATGTTCCACTTCGACGGCGCAACCACGAAGTTCAGCGACTACGTGGGCCCCGACCACCTGCCCGAACGGTACTAAGGGACGCCATGCCGACCACGCCCCCGATCACGGCGCTGCCCGGCGACCCGGCGTTGGTATCGGGCCGGCTGACCATCGACCTCGACGCGCTCGCCGAGAACTGGCGCATCCTGAAAGGCCGCATGGGCGGCGGCGACTGCGCGGCGGTGGTCAAGGCCGACGCCTACGGCCTGGGCCTGCACAAGGCCGCCCCCGCTCTGGCGCGGGCCGGGGCGCGCGTCTTCTTCGTGGCGCTGCCGGAAGAGGGCTTGCGCCTGCGCGCGATCCTGGATGCGCTGTCCCTGCCGGAACGCCAGCAGATCTTCGTTCTGGGCGGCTTCCTGCCCGGCAACGCGCCAGCCTACCTGGAGACCGGCGTTCATCCGGTGCTCAACTCCCTGGAGCAGGTGGAACGCTGGAGCAAGCTCGCCGCCGAGCGTGAGGAGCGGCTTCCGGCCGTCCTGCACATCGACAGCGGCATCAACCGCCTGGGTCTTGGCCCGGACGAGCTGGAACGGCTGATCCAGCGCAGCGACTTGCTGGGGCCGATCGACCTCCGCTACATCATGACCCACCTAGCCTGCGCCGATGATCCGGAAGACCCCATGAACGCGTTCCAGCACGAACGCTTCAAGGCGGCGCTGGCGCAACTGCCACCCTGCCCCGCCAGCTTCGCCAATTCCTGCGGGCTTTTTCTGGGGCCGCACGCGCTCTTCGATCTGGGCCGGCCGGGCGTTGCGCTCTACGGCGTCAACCCGACCCCCAGCAAGCCGAACCCCATGCGCCAAGTGGTTACATTAGAAGGAAAAATCCTACAGGTTCGTTCAATTGACGCTGGTGATGCCGTTGGCTATGGTGCGTCCTACCGAGCTGAGGGGCCGAGGCGCATCGCCACGGTGGGAGTCGGCTACGCCGACGGGTATCTGCGCAGCCTGTCCGGGAAGGGCCGGGCGGTCTGTGGCGGAGCGATCGCGCCCATGACCGGACGCGTTTCCATGGACCTGTCGGCCTTCGACGTGACGCAGGCGCCCGAAGAGGCGGCCCGCGCCGGCGAATGGGTGGAGCTGATCGGCGCCGAGGTCACGCTGGATGAAATAGCGGAGACCGCGGGGACCATCGGCTACGAGATCCTGACGGACCTGGGCCGTCGCTACCAGCGTCTCTACCGCGGCGGATAACCCGTCGGGCGCAGACGCCTAGAGACTGAGGGGCGAAGTCGAAGAGCCGCATGCCGATCCTGCAACCCATCGGGCAACTGACTCTAAAACTGATGACCGCCATTGGGCGCCTGCTGATCTTCGCGGTGCAGGCGGTCAGTCACTGCGTTCGCCCACCCTTCTATCCGCGCCTGATCGTCCGCCAGATGCTGGATATCGGCTATTATTCCCTGCCGGTGGTGGGCCTGACGGCCATCTTCACCGGCATGGTGCTGGCGTTGCAGAGCTACACCGGCTTTGCGCGCTTCTCCGCCGAGAGCGCCATTCCCAACGTGGTGGTGGTCTCCATCACCCGCGAGCTGGGACCGGTGCTGGCCGGGCTGATGGTCGCCGGGCGCGTCGGCGCGGCGCTGGCCGCGGAGATCGGCACCATGCGCGTGACCGAGCAGATCGACGCGCTCAGCACGCTCGCCACCAACCCCTTCAAGTACCTGATCGCCCCGCGCATCATAGCAGGCGTGCTGATGCTGCCGCTGCTGGTGCTGGTCGCCGACATCATCGGCGTCTTCGGCGGCTATCTGGTGTCGGTCTACAAGCTTGACTTCAACGCCGGGAACTACCTGAAGAACACCGTGGACTTCCTGGAGGTCGCGGACGTGGTCTCCGGTCTGGTCAAGGCCGCCGTCTTCGGCTTCCTGGTCAGCCTCATGGGCTGCTATCACGGCTACCACTCGCGCGGCGGCGCGCAGGGCGTGGGCACGGCCACCACCAACGCCGTGGTCTCGGCCTCGATCTTGATCCTCTCCTTCAACTACGTCATTACGGAGCTCTTCTTTTCCCGATGAACGCCGCGGCTGACATGATCGAGGTGCGCGACCTGCACAAGGCCTTTGGGTCCAAGCAGGTGCTGCGCGGCATCGACCTGGAGCTCTCCAAGGGCGAGTCCGTGGTCATCATCGGCGGCTCGGGTACGGGCAAGTCGGTGCTGCTGAAGTGCATCCTGGGTCTGCTTGACGCCGACCGCGGCTCCATCAAGGTGGAGGGCGACGAGGTCGTGGGCGCCAGCGCCAGCGAGCGCGACGAGATCAACCGCAAGATCGGCATGCTGTTCCAGAACGCGGCGCTCTTCGACTCCCTCTCCGTCTGGGAGAACGTCGCCTTCGGTCTGATGCAGGGCGAAGGCATGAAGCGCGTCGAAGCGAAGGAAATCGCCATCGAGAAGCTGGCGCAGGTCGGGCTCGGCCCCGATGTGGGCGCGCTTCAGCCGGCAGAGCTTTCCGGCGGCATGAAGAAGCGCGTCGGCCTCGCCCGCGCCATAGCGACCGATCCGGACATCATCTTTTTCGACGAACCCACCACGGGGCTGGACCCCATCATGTCCGACGTGATCAACGACCTGATCGCGGAGACGGTCGGACAGTTGGGCGCCTCCGCCCTCTCGATCACCCACGACATGGCGAGCGCGCGCAAGATCGGCCACCGCATCGCCATGCTCTATGAAGGGCAGATCATCTGGGACGGTCCGGTGGCGGAGATCGACAGGTCGGGCAACGACTACGTCGACCAGTTCATCAACGGTCGCGCGGAAGGCCCGATCAAGATGCAGGTGCGCGCGCCCTGACAGGGGCAAGAAAGGTCAAAGACCGCTCATGAGCCGCTCCAAGTCCCACTATGTCTGTCAAAGCTGCGGCAGCAGCCACCCCAAGTGGGCGGGACGCTGCGAGGCCTGCGGCGAGTGGAACACCCTGGTCGAAGAAGAGCTGACGGTCGCGCCGGGCGGGCTGAAGAAGAGCCCCTCGTCCCGTGGCCGCGCCTTGGAGTTCCAGAGTCTGGAAGGGGAGAGCGCGCCCCTGCCCCGCCGCCGCTCGGCCATCGCCGAGTTCGACCGGGTCGCGGGCGGTGGCCTGGTGCCCGGCTCGGCCGTCCTCGTCGGCGGCGATCCCGGCATCGGCAAGTCGACCCTGCTGTTGCAGGCCGTGGCCTCCATGGCCGCCGGGCCGGACAAGGTTCCCTGCCTCTACATCTCCGGCGAGGAGGCGATCGATCAGGTGCGCCTGCGCGCGCGCCGTCTGGGGCTTGAGAAATCACCCGTTGGGCTGGCGACCGCCACCTCGGTCCGCGACATCGCAGCCTCCCTGGAAGGCGCGGCGGCTGGCGTGGTGGTGATCGATTCGATCCAGACCATGTACGTCGACAATCTCGATTCCGCGCCGGGCACCGTCGCCCAGGTGCGCGCCTCGGCACAGGCGCTGATCAAGCTGGCCAAGGAGCGCGGCTTCTCCCTCATCCTGGTCGGACACGTGACCAAGGAGGGCGTGATCGCCGGGCCCAAGGTGCTGGAGCACATGGTCGATGCCGTGCTGACCTTCGAGGGCGAGCGCGGCCATCAGTTCCGCATCCTGCGCGCCACCAAGAACCGCTTCGGAGCGACCGACGAGATCGGCGTCTTCGAGATGACCGACCGGGGGCTGGAGGAGGTCTCGAACCCCTCCGCCCTGTTCCTCGCCGACCGCCAGGATCAGATTTCTGGCGCCGCCGTCTTCGCCGGGATGGAGGGCACGCGCCCGGTGCTGGTGGAGGTGCAGGCCCTGGTCTCCGCCTCCCCCATGGCGACGCCGCGCCGCGCCGTGGTGGGCTGGGACTCCGCCCGCCTCTCCATGGTGCTGGCCGTGCTGGAGGCGCGCTGCGGCCTCATGCTGGGCGGCAAGGAGGTCTACTTGAACGTGGCCGGCGGCATGAAGATCAGCGAGCCCGCCTGCGATCTGGCCGTCGCGGCCGCGCTTATCTCCGCGGCCAGCGACAATCCGGTGGCCGAGGACTGCGTGGTCTTCGGCGAAATCGGGCTTTCCGGTGAGGTGCGCGCCGTCGGCCAAACGGAAGCGCGCCTGAAAGAGGCCGAGAAGCTCGGATTCTCTGGCGCCATCCTGCCCCGGGCGCGGAGCCGAAAGGCCAAGGGCGAAAGCAAGCTGGAACGCAAGGAAATCGGCCATCTGCGGGACCTGGTGGCCATGATCGCCGGGCGCTCGCCGCGCCGCCGCCTGGAAGAGGCCTGAGCCGTGATCCGGGGAAATCGGGGCGTGACAAGATGATGACAAGCGCATACAAAGCCCCCAGCGAAGCAGCCCTTTGGGACGACGAGGGATAGCGGGCGACGCCGAATGGAATCTCTGCCGATAAACATCGTCGACATCGTCGTGGTCGCCGTGCTGCTGATCTCGGGCCTGCTGGCCTTTTTCCGCGGCCTGGTGCACGAGGTGCTGTCGGTCTCCGCCTGGATCGGGGCCGGTTTCGCAACGCTCTACGGCTATCCGCTGCTGACGCCCTATGTGATGGAGGTGATCTCCAGCGAATTGGTGGCGCAGATCGTGGCCGGCGTGGTGGTTTTCATCGCGGTCCTGATCTTGATTTCTCTGCTCTCGCATTCAATTACCAAGAGAGTGAAGGAATCGGCCCTGGGCGCGCTGGACCGCAGTCTCGGCTTTGTTTTCGGTCTCGTCCGTGGCGCTTTTCTGGTCTGCTTGAGCTGGCTTCTGCTCTCCTGGGTGCTGCCGAGCGAGGACCGTCCGGAGTGGCTTCAGGAGGCAAAGTCCCGGCCCATCGTGGAGACCGGTGCGGAAATCCTGGAAGCCCTGGTGCCCGAAGACATCCGCGAAGACAGCGTGCGCAGCGTCAATGACGCCCGCGACGCCACGGGAGATGCGGTGCGCGAGCGGGTGCAGGAAGAAGTGGACCGCCAGATGGAAGAGATCATCGCGCCGCGAAGCAGCGATTCGACCGAGGGCGCGGAAGGCGGAAACTCAGGGGGTGAAGCGGCAGGAGGATCCGATGGCGGATACTCCGATAGCGAACGTCAGGGGCTCGACCAGCTGATCGAAGGTCAGCAGCAGTAGCTTTTACGCACAAACGAAGGCGCGAGGCCATTCGCCATGATCACGACCAACCCTTTTGAGCGCGACGACAAGCTGCATGAGGAATGCGGCGTCTTTGGGGTCTTCGGACACCCGGACGCGGCCAGCCTCACGGCGCTGGGGCTTCACGCGCTCCAGCACCGGGGTCAGGAGGCGGCTGGCATCGTCTGCTATGACGGCAAGCAGTTCCACAGCCACAAGGACATGGGCCACGTCGGCGACATCTTCGGCAAACCGACCATCATGGAGCGCATGCAGGGCCATTCGGCGATCGGTCACACGCGCTATTCCACCACCGGCGAGACGGCGCTGCGCAACGTGCAGCCGCTCTTCGCCGATTTCGCCTCGGGCGGCTGCGCCATTGCGCACAACGGCAACCTCACCAACGCCATGACGCTGCGCAAGACGCTGGTGCAGCGCGGCTCACTCTTCCAGTCGACCTCCGACACCGAGACCATCGTGCACCTGATGGCGACCAGCCACGGCAACTCCGTCACCGACCGCTTGATCTCAGCCCTTCATCAGGTCGAGGGCGCCTATTCCCTGGTCGCGATCTTCGGCGACGCGGTCGTGGGGGTGCGCGACCCGCTGGGCGTGCGCCCGCTGGTCCTCGGTAAGCTGGGAGACGCCTATATCCTCGCCTCCGAGACCTGCGCGCTGGACATCATCGGCGCCGACTTCGTGCGCGATCTGGAAGCCGGAGAGATGGTGGTGATCTCGCCGGAGGGCCTGCGCTCGCTCCGGCCCTTCGCGCGGCACGAGCGGCGCTTCTGCATCTTCGAGTACATCTATTTCGCCCGGCCCGATTCCGTGATGGAGGGAACTTCCGTCTACGAGGCGCGCAAGCGCATCGGCGCGGAACTGTCGCGCGAGAGCGGCGTGGCCGCCGACGTGGTTGTGCCGGTGCCCGATTCCGGCGTGCCCGCCGCCTTGGGCTACGCCGAGGAGTCCGGCATCGCCTTCCAGTTCGGCATCATCCGCAACCACTACGTGGGCCGCACCTTCATCGAGCCGACCGACCAGATCCGCCACCTGGGCGTGAAGCTTAAGCACAACGCCAACCGGGCGTATCTGGAAGGCCGCCGGGTCATTCTGGTCGACGATTCCATCGTACGCGGCACCACCTCCACCAAGATCGTGGAGATGGTGCGCTCAGCGGGCGCGAAGGAGGTGCACATGCGCATCGCCGCGCCGCCGACCAGCTATTCCTGTTTCTACGGGGTTGATACGCCGGAGCGCGAAGAACTGCTGGCCTCGCGTTACGATCTGGCAGGCATGGCCAAGCTGATCGGCGTCGACAGCCTTTCCTTCATCTCCATGGACGGGCTCTACCGCGCCATGGGCGAGAAGGGCCGCGACAACAACAGCCCGCAGTATTGCGACGCCTGCTTCACGGGCGATTACCCGACCCGCCTGACCGACCGCACGGTGCGCGGCGAGAAACCCGAAGAGCAGTATTCGCTGCTGGAGGAGCAGGGCGCCTAAGGGCGGCCCCGTCATGCTCCGCGCCCTCGTCTTCCGCTTGCCGCAGCTGCTGGGCGGCGGAGCGGGCGCCGCCGCATCGAGCCAGTTCCCCAGCTTCTACGCCCAGTATCTGCAAAGTCTGGGAGGCCGCCTGGATCAGGCGCGCCTGCAAGCCGGGCGGCTCGACGCCCTGGCGGCCGAGCTGGGGCTGAGCGCGGAGGCCTATGTCTCGCGTCTCAAAGCGTCTCCCGACGAGACGGTCTCCAAGGCCGGGGATCTGGCCGCCAGCCTGCTGGAAGATCGCGCGCAGCTCCAGGCCGCCTATGACGCCCTGGCCGGGGCGGCCGTGTGGGAGCGGCCCTTCAGCTTTGCCGCCTGGGGCGACGCCGCCATCGCGGAGGCGACGCTCAGCCGCTATCAACCCGCCCTGCCGGTGACGCCGGAAGGCTTTGCCTATGCCGCCCTCGGTTTGCTATTAGGGCTCGGCCTCGTCGCGGCGGCGCGGCGCGGACTGGCCTTCCGGGCGCGGTCCCGGATCAAAGAGGAAAGACAATGAGCGAGACGCAAGAGCCCCAGACGAGCCAGGGCGGACGCCTGGCCGGACGCCTCGCCCTGATCACCGGCGCTTCGCGCGGGATCGGGGCGGCCATCGCCAAGGCCTACGCCCAGGAGGGCGCGCAGCTGATCCTGCTGGCCCGCACCGTCGGCGCGCTGGAGGAAATGGACGACGCCGTGCGGTCCGAAGGCGCCCCGCCAGCGGTTCTGGTGCCGCTCGACCTGCGCGACTTCGACGCCATCGACCGGCTCGGCGCATCGCTCTACGAGCGCTTTGGAAAGCTCGACGTTCTGGTCGGCAACGCGGGGCTTCTCGGCGCCCTCTCCCCCACCAGCCACATCGAGCCGAAAGTCTGGCAGCAGGTGATCGACGTGAACCTGACGGCCAACTACCGCCTCATCCGCAGCCTGGAGCCGCTCCTGAAGCGCTCTGAGGCCGGGCGGGCCATCTTCCTGACATCGGGTGCCGCCAGGGGTGTCAGGCCCTACTGGGGTGCCTACGCCGTCAGCAAGGCCGGGCTTGAGTCCCTGGTGCGCGACTGGTCGGGCGAACTGGCGAAAACCAACATCAAGGTCAACCTGGTCAACCCCGGCGCGACCCGCACCTCGATGCGCGCCGCCGCCTACCCGACCGAGGATCCCGAAGGCGTGAAGACGCCCGAAGAGATCGCGGAGACTTTCGTTGAACTCGCCCTGCCCGGGGAAACCCGCAACGGCGAGGTGATCGACCTCTAGGCCCCGCCGCTAGCGCTTCTTGCGCCGGCCGGCATAGGGGTTCTCGCCCTTGCGCATATAAAAGCGTAAGGGGATGCCGGGAAGGTCAAATGCCTGGCGCAGCCCGTTCTCCAGATACCGCAGATAACTCTCAGGCAGGTCCTTGGGCCGCGACACCCAGAGGGCGAAGGTCGGCGGACGGGTCTTCACCTGGGTCATGAAGCGGATCTTGATCCGGCGGCCCTGGGCCATGGGCGGCGGATGCGCCTCGGTCATCTCGGAGAGCCACTCGTTCAGCTTCGAGGTCGAGATGCGGCTTTGCCAGAGGTCATAAACCTCAAGCACTACATTAAGAAGCTTCTCTAAGCCTTTTCCTGCCAGTCCTGAAATAGGAACGACGGGAACGCCTTTGATCTGAGGAAGGGAGCGAATGAGCCTGTCGCGCACGGCGCGCAGCGTCTCGTCCCGATCCTCCACCGCGTCCCATTTGTTGAGACCGATCACAAGGCCCCGGCCCTCCTCGATCACCTGCCCGGCGATCCAAAGGTCCTGTTTCTCGAACCCTTCCTGCGCGTCCAGCAACAGCACCACCACCTGGGCGAAGTCGATGGAGCGCTTGGTGTCGGCGGCGGAGAGGCGCTCGACCCGGTCGGTCACCTTGGCCCGGCGGCGCAGGCCTGCGGTATCGACCAAGCGGAAGGGCTGGTCCTTGTACTGCCAATCGACCGAGATGGAGTCGCGCGTGATGCCGGCCTCCGGCCCGGTCAGCAAGCGATCTTCTCCGAGCAGGTTGTTGATCAGCGTCGACTTGCCGACGTTGGGGCGGCCGACGATGGCCAGTTGCAACGGCCCGTAGAGCGGCTGGTCCGGCAGCAGGTCGGGCTGGCCTTCCGGGATCGGATCGAAGCCCTCTTCCTCCTCCCCCTCCTCGGCGGCTGCCTTCGCCTCCGCCCCGGCTTCCGCCGCGGCTTCGCTCTCGGCCCGCCGTTCGGCGCGGCTCTTGCGGCGTCCCTCCTCGGCGGCCTTGCGCGCGGCCTCCAGCTTTTCCTCGGGCAGAGCCGCCGTGATCGCATCGTGAAGATCGGCGATCCCTAGCGCGTGCTCGGCGGAGAGACCGATCGGCTCTCCCAACCCGAGGCTCCAGGCTTCCCCCAGACCGGCTTCGGCCTCGCGCCCCTCGCACTTGTTGGCGACCAGCAGGACTTTAGCGGGGCTGCGGCGGAGCAACTCGGCGAAGTGCGCGTCCAGGGGCGTCACCCCGGCCCGCGCGTCGATCAGGAAGAGCGCCAGGTCGGATTCGGCGAGCGCCACTTCGGTCTGTCGGCGCATGCGCGCCTCCAGGCTGGCGTCGGTCACATCCTCCAGACCGGCGGTATCGAGGACCCGGAAGGCGAGATCGTAGAGCTGCCCCTCGCCTTCGCGCCGGTCGCGCGTTACGCCCGGCTGGTCGTCGACCAGCGCCAGACGCCGCCCGATCAGGCGGTTGAACAGAGTCGACTTGCCCACGTTTGGGCGTCCGACGATGGCGATGGTGACGGTCATGGTTCGCGTACTTTCAAGCGGCCCCGCGCTCGAGCGGGATCAACGATAGGCGAGCAGCGTGCCGTCCTCGGTCACGATATAGAGGGTGCCCCCCGCGACGAGGGGCGGAACCGCCGCGTCGCCGGAGAACTCGACACTGCCAAGGACCTCGCCCGTCTGCGGAGACAACTGGGCGATGACGCCGTGGCTGCTCACCGCCAAGACCCGGCCGCCCGCGACCAGCGGCCCGTACCAGGTGATCGGGCCCTCCCGGTCCTCCGGGTCCTCGTAGCGCTCGAGCTGGGTGACCCAGCGCACGCGCCCGTCACTCGCCAGAACCGCGACCACGGACTGGTCGTTGGTGATCAGGAAGACCGCGTTGCCGGACAGCCAGGGCGTGTTGACGCCGCCCGCCTCGATGTCCCAGGCGCGCTGCCCCTGAAGCGTGGCGATGGCGACCGAACGGTCGGCGTTGCTCATCACGATTGTGAGCCCGCGCGCCATGACCGGCTGTCCGCGAATCCCGGCCAGATCGGCGATGGGATCGGTGCGGCGGATGGCCGAGAGGGAATCGCTCCAGAGCACCCGCCCGTTGTCGGCGCGCAGCGCGTAGACCTCGCCCGAGGCGTAGGGTGCGATCACCAGTTGGCCGTCGGTCGCCGGACTGGCCGCGCCGACCAGGGCCGCCGACTCCTGGATGCCCCGGTGGCTCCAGATCTGCGAGCCGTCCTCGGTCGAGAGCGCGAAGGTCTGGCTGTTCATGGTGACGACGAAAATGCGGCCGCTGGAGACGGTTGGCGCGGCGCGAATGGGCGTCGGCAGGGAGCGGCGCCAAACCTCCTCCCCGCTGCCAGCGTCCAGCGCGATCACGTGCGCGAAGCCGGTGGTCACGTAGATACGCCCGCCGCTATAGGCGAGGCCGCCGCCGAAGAAGCCGTCGTCTTCGTCCTCCGGCTCAAGGTCGCGCTGCCAGAGGCGGCTGCCGTTGGAGGCGGAGAAGGCGGAGACGGTTGAGAAGGCGTCGAAGGTGAAGACCTTGCCGTCGGCCACCACGGGCTGGGTGATGATCCGCGCCTCGTCTTCCGAGCCGGAGCCGACATCGGCGCTCCAGGCGCGCGAGAGGTTGCCGCCCAGCGCCAGGTGCTCAGGCGCATTGGTGGTGCTGCCCCCGGCCTGGGGCCAGTCGGCGTTGTCGAGGGCCTGGGGGATCTGGATTTCGATCTGCTGCGCGGTGGCGTTGGCTTCAAGGCCGCCTTCCAGCTCGTAGATTGCAATGCGTTCACCGGGAAGCGGCGGCCCCTCCTCGTCATCACCGAAGTAGGTGTTGCCGCACCCCGAAAGCAGCAGCGCAAGGCCGAGGGTCAAAGGAACGGTGAGGTATCCGGTCTTCCTGGCCAGCGACATGGCGTGGGTCTCCTCACTCACCGATCTGGGCCAGCATCTGGGTGGCGCGGCGGCGGATGCCCGAGGGCGTCGCCGGATCCTCGGCGAGCTGTTGGAAGGTCTCCCGGGCGCGCGCCGTCTCTCCCTGCTTCAGGGCGAGGAAGGCGGTCAGCTCCAAAGCCGAGGGACGCAGGGCGCTACCCTCGCGGGCCAGCGGCGCCAGCGCGCCTTCCAGCGCGGCCGGATCGCCTTCATCGGCCTGATAGAGGATCGCTTGGAAGCTGGCGATGTCGCGCAGCGGCTGCGGAACGCCGGAACGGCCCGCGAGCGCCTCCAAGTCGGCGACCGCGCCGGCGGTGTCCCCGGCCTCGTCCTTCTGCTCGGCCAGCCTGAAGCTCGCCAGCACGCCGTAGCCCGAGGGCGCGGCCTCGACCACCTCGCCCAGCGCGGATTCCGCCGCGGCCTCGTCCGCGCCGTTCAGCGCCTCTATGGCGGTGGCGTAGCGCTCCGAGTTGGCTTTGCGCTGTTCGGCGGAATAGTACTTCCAGCCTTCGTAGCCCGCGACGGCGGCCACGATGGCCAGCACCACCCCGATGATCGCATAGCGGTACTTCTTCCAGAGTTTTAGATACTCTTCGTGCCGTACGGCCTCATCGACTTCCTGAAAGATATCGCTCACGGTCTTCCGGTCTCCTAAAAGCGCAGGCGCTTAGCGGTTCTGCTGGCCGCCCCTTTGGCCGCTCCCCTTCGAGCGCCGCGGGGACTATAGCCATTCAGACCCCGGCGGGCAAAGGGATAGGCGTGTCTTTCGCCAGCGGTTTCTAACGCGAATCGCGCCTGGACCTCACGCCCTTTTTCATGAAAACTAAACATTGAAAGGCCGTTGAAGCGACCGAGGAGGTGAGCGCGACTTATGGCGACCGTCTACCACCTGTCCCTGGCACCGGGCGCCGCTCCGCCCAAAGCGGCACGCACCACCTTCTTCAGCCGCCCCGAGCTCAACCGGCTTCTATCCCTCTATTCCACCCGCGTCGCCACGGGGGAGTGGCGCGACTACGCCCTGGATCACCGCCAGGGCCACGCCGTCTTCTCGATCTTCCGCCACACCATGGAAAGCCCCCGCTTCACCATCACCAAGCAGGTGAGCCAAGGCGGCAAGAAGCAGGAGTTCACCGTCGCCATGGGCGCAAAACCCCTCTGCCGCGCCTCCACCCTTGAGGAAGCGCTGAGAGTCTTCGAGAAGAAGCTTGAGGTGGTGAACTAGGGCCTTGCGGCCCGTCCCCCTACTCCCATTCGATCGTACCCGGCGGCTTCGAGGTCACGTCGTAGACGACGCGGTTGACGCCGCGGACCTCGTTGATGATGCGGGTCGCCACGCGGCTCAGGAAGGCGTGGTCGAAGGGGTAGGAGTCGGCCGTCATGCCGTCGGTCGAAGTGACCGCGCGCAGGCCGCAGACCCGGTCGTAGGAGCGGGCGTCGCCCATCACCCCCACGGTGCGCACCGGCAGCAGCACGGCGAAGGCCTGCCAGATGGCGTCGTAGAGCCCTTCCTTGCGGATCTCGTCCAGATAGATGGCGTCGGCCTTGCGCAGGATGTCGCAGGCCTCCTTGTCGACCGCGCCGGGAATGCGGATGGCCAGACCCGGCCCCGGGAAGGGGTGGCGGCCCACCATGGTTTCCGGCAGGCCCAGTTCGCGGCCCAGGTCGCGCACCTCGTCCTTGAAGAGTTCGCGCAAGGGTTCGACCAGCTTCATGCGCATGCGCTCGGGCAGGCCGCCCACGTTGTGGTGCGACTTGATGGTGACCGAAGGGCCGCCGGTGAAGGAGACGGACTCGATCACATCGGGATAGAGCGTGCCCTGGGCCAGGAAGTCGGCCCCGCCGATCTTCTCCGACTCCGCCTCGAACACGTCGATGAAGGTGGCGCCGATGATCTTGCGCTTCTTCTCCGGGTCGTCGACGCCCGCGAGCTTGCCGAGGAAGAGGTCGGACGCGTCGTTCACGACCAGCGGGATGTTGTAGTTGTCGCGGAAGATGGTCTCGACCTGCTCGCGTTCGCCCAGGCGCAGCAGCCCGTGATCGACGAAGATGCAGGTGAGCTGCTCGCCGATGGCCTCGTGGATCAGCACCGCGGCGACGGAGGAGTCGACGCCGCCCGAGAGCCCGCAGATCACCTTGCCGTCGCCGACCTGCTCGCGGATCTGGGCGATGGCCTGCTCCTTGAAGGCGGCCATGGTCCAGTCGCCGGACAGGCCCGTGACCTTGTGGACGAAGTTCGCCAGCAGCTTCGCGCCGTCCGGGGTGTGGACCACCTCGGGATGGAACTGCACGGCGTAGATGCGCTTGGCGTCGTTGGCGATGGCGGCGAAGGGCGCGCCCTCCGAGGTGCCGACCACGCGGAAGCCCTCGGGCAGGCGCACCACGCGGTCGCCGTGGCTCATCCAGACCTGGTGACGCTCCCCCTTGGCCCAGACCCCCTCGAAGAGCGCGCAGTCGTCGGCGATGTCGAGGAAGGCGCGGCCGAACTCCTGATGGTCCGACCCCTCGACCTGTCCGCCCAACTGCTGGCAGATGGTCTGTTCGCCATAGCAGATGCCGAGGATGGGAACGCCGAGATCGAAGACCATCTCCGGCGCCCTGGGGCCGTCCTCCAGCGTCACCGAATGAGGAGAGCCCGAGAGGATCACCGCCGCCGGATCGAAAGCGCGCACCCGCTCATCGCCGCAGTTGAAGGGAAAGATTTCGCAGTAGACTCCCGCCTCGCGCACGCGGCGCGCGATCAACTGGGTCACCTGGGAGCCGAAATCGAGGATCAGGATGCGGTCGGTCATGACAGGCTTATTCCTCTTTCGTCTTGCTGCGTTCCATGACGGCCATGAAGAATCCGTCGGTGCCGTGGCGGGCGGGGGTGAGCGTGAGGGTCAGGTCCTCCTCCCCGCCCGGAAAGGCCGAGGGCTCCCCCACTGCTTCCAGCCAGACGTCCAGCGGCTTTACGAGGTGGAAGTCGGGATGGGCGGCCAGGAAGGCGCTGACTTGCGCCTCGTTCTCCTCGGGCAGAAGCGAGCAGGTGGCGTAGATCAAGCGCCCGCCGGGCTCGACCAAACGCTGGGCGCTCTCAAGGATCTCGCCCTGCAAAAGGCTGAGACGCTCTATCTCTTCAGGGCCGGTGCGCCAGCGCGCGTCCGGGTTGCGCCGCCAGGCGCCGACGCCCGAACAGGGGGCGTCCACCAGCACGCGCTCGAACTTCCCCTTGCGCCGCTTCAGCCAGGGGTCGCGGTGGTCCTTCAGAAGCTTGCGTTCGATGTTGTGGAAACCGGCGCGGCGGATGCGCGTCTGGGCGCGGTCCAGGCGGCCTTTCAGCACGTCGAAGGCCAGCAGTTGGCCCTTGTTCTCCATCTGCGCGGCCAGGGCCAGGGTCTTGCCGCCCGCGCCCGCGCAGAAGTCGGCGACCCGCATGCCGGGCTTCGCGCCGACCATCAGCGCGATCAGCTGGGAGCCCTCGTCCTGCACCTCCACCAGCCCCTCCTTGAAGGCCTTGGTGGCGGAGACCGGCGCGCGCCCGTCGGCGACGCGCAGACCGAAGGGCGAAAGCGCCGTCGGCCCGGTCGCGATACCCTCGCTCGCCAGCGCCTTGGCGGCCTGCTCGCGGCTGGCCTTGGCGCGGTTCACGCGCAGGTCCAGCGGTGCTTCGAGAAGCAGCGCCTGCAACTCCTCGCCGATGGCCTCCTCGAAGACCGCCTCGAAGGACTCCCAGAGCGATTCCGGCACCTCGAAGAGCACGTGCGGCGGCTGTTCCTCGCGCTCCAGCGACTGGCCCGCCAGGTTCTTTGCGAGCTGCCGCTCGGCGGCCTCGAGTTTTTCAGGGTTGTGGCGCTGCCCATCGAAGCTGCCCGCGATCTGATCGGCGTTCCAGCCCTCGGCCAGCGCCAGATAGGCGATCACCAGGGCGCGGGCGCGCAGCGCCTGGTCTTCGGGGAGGCATCCCTCCCGCTCCAGCCACCAGAGCAGCTTGGCGCGGCTGCGCAGCACGCCATAGGCAAGCTCCAGGATGCGCCGCCGGTCGCCGCCGCCGATATAGCGGCGCTGCCGCAGGAAGTGAGCGACGACCTGATCGGCCGGGCGTTCCAGGGGCAGCAGCGCCTCGGTCAACTCGATGGCGCCCTGAAGGCGCGCGGCAGGGGTCATTCAGCTCAGCTTTCGGTCCTGTAGTTGGGCGACTCGCGGGTGATGGAGACGTCATGAACGTGGCTTTCGCGCAGGCCCGCGCCGGTGATCTTCACGAAGCGGCAGCCGCCGCGCATCTCGGCGATGCTGGCGTTGCCCGTATAGCCCATGGCCGCGCGAAGGCCGCCCACCAACTGGTGGATGATGCTGTTGGCCGAGCCCTTGTAGGGAACCTGACCCTCGACGCCTTCGGGCACCAGCTTCAGGGCGTCGGTCACTTCCTGCTGGAAGTAGCGGTCGGCCGAACCGCGCGCCATCGCGCCCACCGAGCCCATGCCCCGGTAGGCCTTGTAGGAGCGGCCCTGGTAGAGGAAGACCTCGCCCGGGCTCTCGTCCGTACCGGCGAGCAGGGAGCCGATCATGGCGCAGTCGGCGCCCGCGGCGATGGCCTTGGCCAGATCGCCCGAGAACTTGATGCCGCCGTCGGCGATCACGGGCACATCCTGTTTCTTCGCCTCCGCCACCACTTCCATGATGGCGGTGAGCTGGGGCACGCCGACACCGGCCACGATGCGGGTGGTGCAGATGGAGCCCGGCCCGATGCCGACCTTCACGGCGTCCGCGCCGGCGTCGATCAGGGCCTTGGCGGCCTCGGCGGTCGCGATGTTGCCCGCGATCACCTGCGCTGCGTTGGAGAGGCGCTTGATGTTGCCGATGGCCTCCAGCACGCCGCGGGAATGGCCGTGGGCGGTGTCCACCACGATCAGGTCCACATCGGCGTCCAGCAGGGCCTCGGCGCGGGCCATGCCGTCCTTGCCGACGCCGGTCGCCGCGGCGACCCGCAAGCGCCCCTTCTCGTCCTTGCAGGCGTTGGGGTGCATCTGGGCCTTCTCGATGTCCTTCACCGTCACCAGACCGATGCAGCGATAGTCCTCGTCCACGACCAGCAGCTTTTCGATGCGGTGCTGGTGGAGCAGACGCTGGGCTTCCAGGCGGTCGACACCCTCGCGCACCGTGATCAGGTGCTCATGGGTCATCAGTTCCTGAACCGGCTGCTTGTGGTTCTCGGCGAAGCGCACGTCGCGGTTGGTCAGGATGCCGACCAGTTTCTTGCTGTTGCGCTCGACCACCGGGATGCCGGAAATCCTGTGCAGGTCCATCAGCGCCAGCGCGTTGGCGAGCGGCTCGTCGGGATGGATGGTGACCGGGTTCACAACCATGCCGCTTTCGAACTTCTTGACCTTACGGACCTCGTCGGCCTGCTCCTGCCCGGACAGGTTCTTGTGGATCACGCCGAGCCCGCCAGCCTGCGCCATGGCGATCGCCAGGCGGCTTTCCGTGACCGTGTCCATGGCCGAGGAAATCAGCGGGATCCCCAACTGGATAGAGCGCGTCAAACGGGTCGAGGTGTCGACGCCTGCGGGCAGCACCGAGGACTCGGCGGGCTGCAGCAGCACGTCGTCGAATGTGAGAGCTTCGCGGATTTCCATGAGGCGCCAACTCCAAGGTCAGATTAAGCCTGCCGTCTACCGACTCCAATGTAGAGCGGTCCGGCGAAAGTCACATGACGGGTTGGCGCGTTCTTTTGATCCTAATCAGGGCGCAACGCAAGCCCTAAGGCTAAGATTTCTCGAAATTCGCAACGGAAGGGAGTTTAAGCGCATGAAACCCACGCGAACCTGGATCCTGGTCGCGGACGCCGGCAGAGCCCGGATTTTCGCCAACAACGGCGTCGGAAAGGGCCTCACCGAAGTGACCGACGGTGAACACGAGAACCCTTTGCCCAAGACCCGGGAACTCGGCAGCGACAAGCCGGGGCGCAGCTTCGACTCGGCGGGCGAAGGCCGGCACGCCATGGCGCCGCGCGCCGACTGGCACGAACAGGCCAAGGAGGCCTTCGCCAAGGAGTTGGCCGATTGGCTGAAGTCCGCGCATCAGGCCAACGCCTATGACCGCCTGGTCCTGGCCGCGCCGCCCAAGACCCTGGGCGATCTGCGCGCCGAGTTGGACCCGCAAGTGGCAAAACTGGTCTCCGCGGAAATCAGCAAGGACCTGACCCACCAGACGCCCGATCAACTGGAAGAGCAGATCGGCAAAGTTCTCGCGGTCTGACGGGCTTCGATCACTCTTTGTCCGGAGCACCCCGGAAACCGGTCGCCAGCACATAGAGTTCCGCCGAATCCGAACGGCTGGCGGGCGGCTTGACGTGACGCACCTTTTCGAAGGCCAGGCGCAGCCGCTCCAGCAGTTCGCGCTCGCTGCCGCCCTGGAGCACCTTGGCGAGGTAGAAGCCGCCGGGCGCCAGCACCTCCTCGGCGAAATCGAGGGCTGCTTCGGCCAGCGCCATGATCCTCAGATGGTCGGTGGGCGCGTGACCGGTCGAGGAAGCGGCCATGTCGGACAGCACAGCATTGGCGGGGCCGCCCAACAGGCTCTTCAGTTTTTCCGGCGCTTCCGGGGCCAGGAAATCGCCGAGGATCATCTCCGCGCCGGGAATCGGGTCGATCTCCAGAAGATCGATTCCGACCACCTTGCCCTGTCCGCCGATCTTCTGCTGGGCCACCTGGACCCAGCCGCCGGGGGCCGCACCCAGGTCGACCACCTTCATGCCGGACTTCAACAGATGGTACTTCTCGTCGAGCTGGGCCAGCTTGAAGGCCGCGCGCGAGCGGTAGCCCAGGCGCTGCGCCTCGGCCACATAAGGATCGTTGAGCTGGCGCTGGAGCCAGCGGGTCGAGGACTTCTTGCGGCCCTTGGCGGTCTTGACGCGGACCGTCGCCTGACGGCCGCTGGGCCGGGTCGCGGGCCCCTTCCCGCCGCGTTTCTTCGGGCCCTTGCTCATTGAACCGCCGCCCGGTGTCTCTCGGCGCGCGCCTGGGACATGAGCCCAAGGAGAATGCCCTCGCGCAGCCCTCGGTCGGCGACGCGCAGGCGCCCGACCGGCCAGCTGCGGCAGATGCCCTGCAGGATCGCGCAGCCCGCCAGCATGAGGTCGGCCCGCTCCGGGCCGATGCAGGGATGGGCCGCCCGCTCCTCAAGCGACATCTCCGCCACCTTCAGGATCGCGCGCTCCAGGCTGTCGAAGTCGATGCGGTAGCCGTCCACGAGCTGACGCTGATAGCGGGGCAGTTCCTGATGCACCCCGGCCAGGGTCGTGACCGTGCCGGAGGTGCCGAGCATCTGCACCTCGCCCGCCTCTACGCGTCCGCTGATACCGTTGCGCTGTTCGAAGTCCACGAGGTTCTGGGCGATTTCCGCGGCCATGCGCTCATAGTCCTCAAAGGAAACCGGGCCGTCGCAGTAGCGCTCGGCCAGATTGACCACGCCGTAGGGCAGCGAATGCCAATCGACGATCTCGGGGCGGCCGCCGCCCTGTCGGTTCCGCTTCTCGGGCAAGGCGACCCAGGAAACCTCCGTGCTGCCGCCGCCGATATCGAAGAGAAGCGCATGGCGCTGTTCCGGGCTGAACAGGGGCAGGCAGCCGTGAAGGGCGAGCCGCGCTTCCTCGTCGGTCCCGATCACCTCGAGCTGAAGCCCGATGTCACGGCGCACGCGCTCGACGAAATGGCTGTGATTGGCCGCACGCCGGCAGGCGTCGGTCGCCACGCAGCGCGCGTGGGTCACACCGCGCCGCGCCATCTTCTCGGCGCAGATCTTCAAGGCCTCCATGGTGCGCAGGATCGCCGCCTCGGACAGCTCGCCGGACCGCGAGACGCCCTCGCCCAGCCGCACGATGCGCGAAAAGGAGTCGATCACCCGAAAGCCGCGGCGTGCCGGGCGGGCGATCAAAAGACGGCAGTTGTTGGTCCCCAGGTCGATGGCCGCGAAGGTCTGGCCACGAAGCGGGGCACGCCGACGCCGGCGCTCCCGCCGCGCCGGCCCGGTCGCCGATGATCCGGACACTGCTCTAGTGTCTCCTCTTGGAGCGCCGACCGCGCCCAGCCCTTTGAGGTGAGGTCGAGACCTCCTCAAGGCGCGCGGATCGAACGCTCTGTTACCACTCAATGACACATGATTACCGCAAGTGACGGCGGAACCCAAGATGCAATGCCGCGAGGGCCTGGCGCGAAAAAGACGCCCGGAGGGGCTTGAAAAGTCCCCCGACCCTGGACTATATCACGCGCTCGACCGCCGGACCCGCCCCGCTTGCTTGAGGGATAGGGCCCGAAGACGGCTCCCTTGCTGGGGGATAGTTTAGCGGTAGAACTCTCGGCTCTGACCCGAGCAGCCCTGGTTCGAATCCAGGTCCCCCAGCCAGCTATCCTCTCGATGATCCCAAGACCTCACTGACCCTCTTGCGGGCTCAGGCGCTCGAGCAGCGTTCGCAGCGCCAACTGCGCATCGGCGACTGGGGTTTCCCCATCCGAAACCGGCCCCAGCTTGGCCGTGGAGACCGCCAGCACGTCGGGCGTGAGCGGCAGCCAGATCGTGCAGTAGCGGGTTTGCGGGCCAAGGGTCGAATCCTTGCACAGGGCCCCCGAGGTTTCCCCAGCGGACAGCCGGCTGACGACCTGGTCGTAGTTGAAGTGGCTGCGGGTCGGGATCGGCATTCCGTCAGGCCTGGCGTAGAGCTGAACCACCGTCAGCTCGGTGCGGGCGACCGCCGCGCAGTAAGGAGCAAAGTCGTCGGGAACCTCATTCCTCTCGCAGGCCTCTCGATGGGCCTTCTTGAACCAGTTGAACGAGACCCAGAGATGGAACAGCTCTACCGGTCTGCGCCCTCCGTCCGAAGCAAGGCAGAGCCGCCGGATCTCCGGCTTTGCACCGGACCAGGGGCCATAGCTTCCTTCCCAGGCTTGCTCGGGGCCGCCCTTCGCCTCCGCCGACAGGGCGCTCATGCCTCTGGGTATCTCAAGGCTCAGATCGCCAACATCGAAGAGAGCCCTCTCAGCGCAGGGCGCGTCGGGCACGCGCTGACGCTCAAGGACGTAGCCCGCCCCGGCGAGCGCGGGAAGGCCGGCGACCAGCAGCGACAGCGCGCCCGCGGTCACGCGCCGAGCCGCCAGCCCCCAGAACGCGCCAAGCGTGACCGCCAGCAGACTGAGACCGCTGAAGTGGCTCGCCAACATGGTCGTATAGGCGTCGAGCCCCAGGGCCAACGCGATGAGCCACGGCCAAGCCAGAGCGATCAGGAAAAGGGCCGCACAGGCCCAGGAAATCACCCGTCCATACCAAGAGATGAAGACCGCCATGGCGGCGCCGGCCGCAAGCAAAGCCAGCATCAGGATCGTATCTTCGTGGAGTGGGAACATCCTCATCCATCAGGCTGCAAAGAGGGCTTGCGTGGCCAGGAACGCAAGTCGACAGGCCAGCCTGGCGAGAGTCGCAGACCCCAGGTTTTTTGTAACCAACCTATCGTTTCAGGTTGATGTAACCGGCAAAAGAAAAATGGAACGAAAAGCGGTACCGGAAACTGGAAGAGCGGGTCAGGAGTTCAGGAGGCTTCGGCCTTCATCTCCTGGATCCGCTCCAGCGCTTCTTCGCGGGTGTTCCGGATGTTTGGGCGGAAGTCCTGACTTTCCGCGCGCAGACGGATGTCCGCCTCGGTTTCGGAACCGGGCGCGTAACGCACGGAGCCGAGCGACCAGGCCTCGTTGAGCGCCTTGCCCCGCCGCGCGTACTGAACCCAGGCGGCGGCCTCGATGCTGGTGCCCTCGTAGTTGACCAGGAAGTACCAGCGCCGCCCGGTCTCTTCGATCTGCTGCTCGATGAAATCGTAAACCACGTCCACATCCGCCGAGTTCTCGAAGGTCATCGCCGAGAAATCGACCTCCATGATCTCCTCCCCGGTCAGGAAGCTGATCCGGTGGTGCAGGTGATCGGCCGTGAAGTGGGATCTGCGCAGATGCCGCTGGCGGCGCTTGGAAGGAAGCGAACGGAGGTGGGCGATGGCCTCGTCGCGGTCCGCGAAAAGGCTCGGGTCGAAGGCCTCGGTGTCGGCATCGCGTTCTATCTGAAGGCGCGTGGCCTCCGAGGCGTCGAACCGGACCGTGCCCATGGAGTGAGCGAGGTTCAATTCCTTGCCCCGCCGCGCAAAGGCGAGCCAGGCGCCGCTTTCGATGCGGGCGTCCGAGTAGTTCACGAGGAAGAACCAGAACTCCTCCCCCGTCTCGGCGATCCGCTCCTCTATCCTGTCGTAGAAGGCGCCGACGTCCGCCGGGCTCGACAGCAGCAAGCCGCGGAAACTCACTTCCATGATCTGGCTGTCCTCATGGAAAGAGATTCGCGGGTCCACCTCTTCCTTCGTCAGAGCATCTGCATTCATTCGGATTCTCAATCCCTCAAGCCGACATCCTGCTACACCCCTGGCGAATTCTGGGGTGGAGAAGCAGCAGAGTATCAAGCTTTTCCCCATTCAACTTTGATTCTGGTCAAATCATATCCGACCCGGCCCAGGTGGTTTCAGCAAGGAAACCAACATCGGCTTTTGATTTAGCAATGAGTGAATCTTCCAGTAATCTAGGAACCCAAACCGAGACTGGGGCCGAAGGGGAGCGTTCTATCGGGGAGAGTTTCATGGGCTACTACGATCTCGGAAGCTATTCGAGGAAGGTCACTTGCTCTTCCGAGGAAGCGCAACTCTGGTTCGACCGCGGACTGGTCTGGACCTACGCCTACAACCACGAAGAAGCGATCGCCTGCTTCGAAAGGGCCCTTGAGGCGGATGCGGACTGCGCCATGGCGCATTGGGGAGTCGCCTACTGCATCGGCCCCAACTACAACAAGCCCTGGGAGGCCTTCGAGGAGGAGGAGAAGCCAGAAGCGCTGGCTCTCGCAGCCTCGGCCAGTAAGAAGGCCCTGGCGCTGAAGGATAAGGTAACACCGGTCGAGCGCGCGCTGATCGAGGCCATGCCCCACCGCTATCCGGACTCCCCGGACATCGAGGAGTTCAGCCCCTGGAACGACGCCTACGCGGCGGCCATGCGCAAGGTCCATGCCGAGTACCGGGACGATCTCGACGTCGCGGCGCTCTTCGCAGAGGCGATCATGAACCGCACGCCCTGGCAGCTCTGGGACCTGCCGAGCGGACAGCCGGCGGAGGGCGCGGACACGCTGGAGGCGATCGCGGTTCTCGAGCGGGCCTTCGACGCGCTCGACGGCGCCTGGGACCACCCCGGCCTTCTTCACATGTACATCCACCTGATGGAGATGTCGCCGCACCCAGAGCGCGCCCTGCGTCAGGGAGACCGGCTCAGCACCCTGGTGCCCGACGCCGGACACCTGCTTCACATGCCCACCCACATCGACGTGCTCTGCGGCGACTACATGAACGTGGTGCTGCGCAATCACACGGCGATCCTGGCGGACCGAAAGTTCCTGGAGCGCGAGGGCGCGGAGAACTTCTATTCCGTCTACCGCTGCCACAACTATCACTTCAAGATCTACGGCGCGATGTTCATGGCCCAGCCCGAACCCGCCCTGGAGGCGGCGCAGGAACTGATCGACACCCTGCCCGCCGATACGCTCCGGCCCATGGCGGACTGGTTCGAGGGCTTCATCCCCATGAAGCAGCACGTGCTGATCCGCTTTGGACTCTGGCGGGATATCCTCGCCCAGGAACTCCCCGAGGACGCCGAACTGTTCAGCGTCACCACCGCGATGATGCGCTATTCCCGGGCCGTGGCCTACGCGAACACCAAGCAGATCGCCGAGGCCGAGGCCGAACGCGACCGCTTTTGGGAAGCGCGCGAGCGCGTCCCCGAGACGCGGATGCTGTTCAACAACACCTGCCGCGACATCCTGATGGTGGCCGAGCAGATGCTGCTGGGCGAACTGGCCTACCACAAGGGCGATCACGAGAAGGCCTTCGAGCATCTGCGCAAGTCAGTGGAGCTGGACGACACGCTGCCCTACGACGAGCCCTGGGGCTGGATGCAGCCGACGCGCCACGCCTTGGGCGCCCTTCTGCTCGACCAAGGGCGCACGGAAGAGGCCGAGGAGGTCTACCGCGCCGATCTCGGGCTGGACGCCACGCTCAGCCGGGCCTGCCAGCATCCGGGCAACGTCTGGAGCTTGCATGGCCTCCATGAATGCCTGACGCGGCGTGGAGAGGCTGTTGAGGCGGCCCATATCAAGCTGCAACTGGACAAGGCGATGGCGCGCGCCGCGGTGCCGATCAAGGCCTCCTGCTATTGCCGCAGCCAGGCGGCGGCCGAGTAGAGGGGGCGTCAGGCCCGGCAGATGTAGGTGACCGTGCGGATCCGCCGCTCCTGGAGGTTCTTGACCTGATTGACGGTCATCTCCGGAAGATCATCGCCCAAGAAGAGCTGCAGGGAGAGCGGGGGCTTGCCGGATTTCCGGAGAGCCTCCAGCCTCTTCTGAAACCAAGCCAGGCTTTCCTCTGTCGAGTCCTCGCGTTCCAGGATCGAGAAGCCGGCAGCGGTTAGCAGGGCCTCCATCTCCTCGGGCGTGGCGAGGTGGCTGATCGAGGGTTCCCGCGCCCAGGGGACCGGGAAGATCACCTCCCCTCCCTCGCCCTGAAGGACATCGTAGACCGCGAAGAGGCCGCCCGGCTTCAAGACGCGCCTTGCTTGCGCATAGAGGGCGTCCTTGGCCGCGATGTTCATGGCGACGTGGATCGTCATGGCCGCGTCGAAGCTGCCGTCTTCAAAGGCCATGGCGGTGGCGTCGCCCTGCCGGAAGGAAACCCGCTCGCCAAGACCAACCCAGCCCGAAAGAACCTCTGCCGTCCGGCAGAAGGCCTCAGTCAGGTCGATCCCCGTGACGCGGCAGCCGTATCGCTCGGCGAGGGTTCGGGCCGGGCCGCCAAGACCGCTGCCGATATCCAGCACATGGGAGCTTGCGTCGAGCCTCATGCGCTCCCCAAGCTCCAGGGTCGCCTTGCGGCCGCGGATATGGAACTCGTCGACGGCGGCAAGGTCGAGGGTGGTCACGCTCCCAGTGGATCGGCCAAGAGCCTCAAGGCCCTGTTCGATCGCGGCCACGATGTCCACTCCGCCGGCGTAATGCCGGGCAACCTTTTCGGTCATGGCAGGTTTCTGGACCTCTTCATCTAGGCCTCACCAATAAGGGAAGGAGTTGCGGAAGAACGTGAAATTTTTGGAAACGGGTAATTGCTAACATTGAGGATGGCGCCAATTTCGTCATAGAGCAGGTTCCAATGTGCAGAGGCGCGGGCGCTTCAGGCTTTCAAGGCGTGCTTGTTTGGCTCAATCGTTATCCTGGTGAAGTGCAACTCGGCCTCGCCTCTGTTGGCGCAGACGTGCTTGTAATCTCCGGGGAAACGAACCGCAGAGTTGGCCGGAATAGAGAAGCTGCGCCCCTCGAGTTCGAGCGTAAGTTCGCCCTGCAAGACGATGAGAATCTCGACTGCACCCGTGATGCGCGGCCCGCCCTCAAACTGGTCGTTCGGCGCAATCACCGAGTCCCAAAGCTCGACGACCGAGCCGCCCTCGTATCCCATTAACGCGGTAGCACGGCTGCCCCTCTCAGATTTCGAGAGGTGGGCGCTCTCGGAAATTGAGACAATCATCACTTCGGGTTCGTCTTTAACCTCGATCAGACGCGGAACGCTGACGTTCAGTGCGTTGGCGATTCGACAGAGAGTATTAATCGAAGGGTTGGTCCGGCCCTGCTCGACCTGAACAAGCATCCCCTTGCTAACCTTCGCCAGAGTAGCGAGTTGATCGAGCGTGTAGGCGCGTTCCTTGCGGATCGCGACTAGGTTTTGCGCAAGCGCACGGCTGATAGCTTCAGGCGTGCTCATGCAGACCGCCCGCAGTCTGAGGCGTAAAATCTTGAAATTCACCAGATGAAATCATCGGCAAGCTGTCGATCGATGAAAGATGTAAATGGTATCTTTAGAGGGGCCAGAATATGATTGCAATGGCCTTCGCTATTTCATCATCTTTGCTGTATGCAACCGCAGATTCGCAGAGCGGATTGGCGACCAATCGTTCGTCACTTTTTTATAGTCCCGGCGTCCAAGCTCTCTTCGGCAATTATCATGCCGTATACTGAAAGCTCAGAGATTCTTTTCCACCGATGAGATTTTCGTCGAGATTCTGATCATCAGCGGCATCGGCTTCTGCTTGGACCTCTCCCTAAAGAACCTCTCCAGGTGATGATGCCCTGGGCGAACAAAGCCAGGTCGTAGAGATCGGCTAACTCTACTCCTGTTCAACCTCCCAACTAACGCCGCCAGGTCATGCTTGGCTGCTCTTTCTTTGCACCTCAGAGGCGAACCAGCTTGACTCACGCGTTGATTTTCACTATACGTTTGTTCAATAATAATAAGAATTATATATATACAACAATGGTCTGGTGCCGAAATGCGAAATTCTCCTGCGATCTCTTCCGTCAAATCCGAGAGCAATTTGAAACCAGGGGACTCTCCCATGCGCGCCGGACTGCCCGCCTGGACCTACCGCAGTGCGGAGCTTCTCGATCTCGAGTACCAGGAAATCATTCTGAAGACGTGGCAGATCGCCTGCCACGTCAGCGACCTGCCCGGGCCCCGCTCCTATTTCACTTTCGACTTGATGCGCGATTCGATCCTGATCCTTCGTGACGACGAGGGCGAGCTGCGCGCCTTCAAGAATGTCTGCCGCCACCGCGCCTCCCGCCTGCTGGAGGGCAAGGGCGAATGCCCGCGCCGGCTCGTCTGCCCCTACCACGGCTGGACCTACAAGCTGACCGGCGAGCTGGCGGCGGTTCCCGCCGAGGGCACCTTCCCGGGTCTTGAGAAAGACAAGCACGGCCTGATGCCTGTCGAGCTGGAGGTCTTCCACGGCTTCATCTTCGTACGCGTCGCGGGCGAAGGCCCCAGCGTCGCCGAGCTCTGGGGCGATATCGGCGATCAGCTCGACGCCTACGACATCGCTGGGATGGAGCGCCTGGACGAAAGCTGGGAAGACGTCTGGGACGTGAACTGGAAGGTCGCGATCGACAACAACCTGGAGAACTATCACATCCCCATCGGTCACCCCGGCTACCACCGCATGCTGGAGAACGACCTGGGCGGCTTTGGCAATGAACAGGGCGTCTCGGGCAGCGTCTCCCGCCTGAAGCTGAAGGAAGGCAACAACTGGAGCTGGAGCGAGCGGGCCTACCGCGCGCTGGCGCTGAAGACGCTGGACGACCGGCCCGAGGAGATGGCCCGGCGCTGGACCTTCTACGCCATGCTGCCGAACCTCGGGATCGACGTTTATCCCGATTGCCTGGACTTCTTCCAGATCCTGCCCATGGGCCCCAAGCGGGCGAAGATCCGCACCATGATCTACGGGCACCCCGACAAGCGCCGGGAGATGCGCCTGCTGCGCTATCTCAATGGCCGCATCAACGGCAAGGTGGCGCAGGAGGACTTCGAGCTCTGCCACCGCGTGCAGCAGGGCCTGGAGACCCACGGCTACGAACTGGGCCCGCTCTCCAGCTACGAGACCGGCGTGCGCCAGTTCCACGACATGGTGCGCGAACAGGTTCCCGCCGCCACGCTGGCGCAGGAGCCCCTGCCCGGCGAGCTCGCCCGGATCAACGCCGGGATGCTGGCAGAGCAGGAAGGCTGAGGCCTCAGGCGGGCTTGCGCGCCCTCAAGTGATGGGGGCAGTGCTCGCCGCTCTCCAGCACCACGAGCATGGCGTCCCAGGTGCCGATGTTCTTGTCCACCACCGCTTTTCCGGCAGCCTTGCAGGCGGCATCGTAGAGCTCTCCGGCGATGGCCTCGCGCTCGCGCCTGGCGACCTCGCGGTACCAGGGATTGCGGTTCTTGAGGGCGACTTCGGTGAAACCCGCCGCCGCCAGCGCCTTCTCGTAGCGCGCCGGAGACGCCATGCCGAAGGAAAGCTCCTCCATCTTCACGTAGTACTTCATCTCGGGCGAAGGCTCGCCGTCGTGGCTGATCAGCCAGTCGCTGGCGACGAACCAGCCGCCGGGCCGCAGGATGCGGAAGACGTCGGCGAAGAGCGCCTCCTTGTCCGGGATGTGGATCATGGAGTCCTTGGAGAAGACCACATCGAAGCTCTCATCGGGAAAGGGCAAGGGGCCGGGCTCGACCTTCTTGAAGGTCAGGCGGTCCGTGAGACCCCGGGCCAAGGCCCTCTCCTCCGCGCGCTTCAGGACCGGACCTTCGACGTCGATCCCCGTCACGTGGCCGGCCCCGTAGGTCTCGACGAGCTCGATGGCGATCCCGCCGGACCCGCAACCGATGTCGAGCAGCTCCTTGCCGGAGATGTCCAGGCCTTCAAGGATGCGCGAAACCTCCTCCGCGCCGCCTGGCGACAGGTAACCCTCCCCCCAGACCACTTCCAGAAAGTCGATCAGGGAGTCGGAGTATTCGTCCTCGTGTTCAACGCTCATCGTCTTGAAAATCCTTCTCTTGTTCCGGGCGCCGTGGCCTAGACCTCGACGATCTCGCGCCGCGCCGCTGCCGCCTCCGGCGAAAGGTCCAGCTCGCGTGCGAAGCGGTGGCCTGCATGGACCGCGTGCGCGATGAGGGCCGGCTGCAAGCAGTCGCCGATCCGCTTCACCCTTCGGAGTTCCTCCCCGCCCGCCTCGAGCAGTTCGTAATAGAGTTTATCGCGGGCGTCGCGGGCCGTCACGGTCACCAGGGACTTGGCCCTCAGCGCCCGCGTCTTGCCGGAGAAGATGCAGACGGCCTCGGCTTCCTCGCCATCGAAACCGCCGACCGCGTGGCTCGTGACGATCTCCACGCCCAGATCGATCAAGCGCTTATTGCTGCGCCAGGCTTCGTCGGTGTAGTAGCCCCAGGACGCCGCGATCCCGCCGGTGGTGACGAGAGCCACCTCATGGCCCGCCGCGCGGCAAAGCTCGGCCAGGACCGCCGCCATGTAGTAGCGATCGTCATCGAAGATCACGACAGGGCCCGCCGGCAGCAGCTCGACAC